>CANGWT010000001.1 GCA_947457745.1 Burkholderiaceae bacterium
CCTCAATGCAAATCATTCTTTTAGAAAAAGTAATTAACCTGGGCAACCTCGGTGACATCGTTCGTGTTAAAGACGGTTACGCTCGTAATTTCCTAATCCCACAACGTAAAGCCCGTCGTGCAACTGAAACAGCTATCGCTGACTTTGCAGTACGTCGCGCTGAATTGGAAAAGTTGGCTGCTGAGAAGTTGGCTGCTGCGCAAGCGGTTGGCGCAAAGCTTAAAGACCTGGTTCTCGAAATCGGTCAAAAAGCCGGTGTTGACGGTCGTTTGTTTGGTTCTGTGACGAACCATGACATCGCTGATGCTTTGAAAGCAAAAGGCTTTGTAATCGAAAAAGCTTCTGTACGTATGCCTACTGGCCCGTTGAAGATGGTTGGTGATCACCCTGTAGCGGTAGCTGTTCATACCGATGTAGTGGCTGACATCACTATCCGTGTAGTTGGCGAGCAAGCGTAAGTTTTAGATCTGTAATCTAGCCACATGGCTGAATCCCGCTCACGCTCCCTGATGTCAAATCCTGGCATGATGGGTTCTGGGGATTCAGCCTTGCAGGCATTAAAAGTACCGCCGCATTCTGTAGAAGCCGAGCAATCTTTGCTCGGCGGTCTACTGATCGACAACACAGCCTGGGATCGCTTAGGTGGTGTGTTAACTGATAAAGATTTCTATCGCCCTGAACATGCTCTGATCTATAAGGTCATTCAGCGTTTAGTTGGCGACAATCATCCTGCTGACGTCATTACTGTTCATGAGGCTGTTAAGTCCGAGCAAGGTGGCGATTTAGTTGGTATTGATTACCTTAATTCATTAGCGCAAAGCACTCCGAGTGCAGCGAACATCCGAGGCTATGCCGATATTGTTCGTGATCGCAGCATTCTGCGTCGCCTAATTGAAGTATCTGACAATATTGTGAACTCTGCATTTGTTCCGGAAGGTCGTTCTGTAAGAACGCTTTTGGATGAAGCGGAGTCACGCATTCTGCAAATTGGTGAAGATGGTAGTCGTAAAGCTGATTACCTAGAAATCGAGCCATTACTTAAAACCGTTGTTGCCCGCATTGACGAACTCTATAACCGTCAAGGCGGAAGTGACATCACCGGCATTGCAACAGGTTTTATTGATCTAGATAAACAAACCAGCGGCTTACAAAAAGGCGACTTGGTGATTGTTGCTGGTAGACCATCGATGGGTAAAGCGCAGCCACTTGATGCCAAAGTAAAAACAGTTGATGGCTGGAAGTTGATGGGTGACTTACGTTTTGGTGATCGCCTTGCCTCTGTGGATGGCCAGCATTCTATGGTGACCGGCATCTATCCGCAAGGCATTAAACAGATTTACAAAGTCACATTCTCTGATGGTCGTGAAGCTGAGTGCTGCAATGAACATCTATGGCGCGTCATGTATCGCGATTGGGATGCGCCCAAAGTCATTAATACTGAGCATTTAATTGAAATGCTTTCTTGTGTTCGCTATAAGAATCGTCTGTGGATAGATCCAGTTTCGGGTGATTTTGGTCACTCCAATACATTGCCAATAAACCCATGGGTTTTGGGTGCACTGCTTGGTGATGGAGCTTTGGCCTTGTCTCACGGTAGCGTGATGTTCTCAACTAAATCTCCTGAGCTTATTGAACGCATGAATGCCCTGGCTAGCTATGAGATGGAGTTGGTTCATGCCAACGCATACGACTGGAGATTAGTCTCCAAAGCCAGAATCGCTGCTAATGGTCAGCGTCAGTCTGTGCCAACAAATTACTTTCGCTCTGCCTTACAAGATTTAGGTGTATTGGGCTGTAGAAGTTTTGATAAATATATTCCCGCCACTTATCTTGAGGCAAACAAGACTTCCCGTCTCGCGCTGTTTCAGGGTTTGATGGACACTGATGGCTGGATTGAGAAGTGGGGCTCTATTCGTTTTTGTACTGTAAGCAAGCAATTATCAGAAGACCTTGCCTCTTTGGCTAGATCATTGGGCGGCTTCTGCTCAATCGCAGAAAAACAATCCAACTACACCTACAAGGGTGAAAAAAAGCAGGGTCGTTTGGCTTACGTTTTGAGCATGAGTTTCGGCCCTGGCTTTCAAGCATTTACTTTGCCCGAAAAGAAAGAAAGACTCAGGGCGAGCTGGGCTCGTCAACGCAGACTTTCATTTAAGAGTATTGAGCCTTCTAGAGTGACTGAGGCTCAATGTATTTCCGTTAGTCACCCAGATAGAACCTATGTCACCAATGATTATGTGGTGACCCACAACACTGCATTTGCGCTCAATATCGCCGAGAACGTAGCGCTAGCCGAGGGATTGCCGGTCGTCGTGTTCTCCATGGAGATGTCCGGTGAGCAATTGGCATCTCGTTTATTGGGTTCGGTAGGGCGCGTTGACCAAAGTCGTATGCGTACAGGCAAGCTTCAAGATGATGAGTGGCCACGTGTCACAGATGCGATTGCCCGTTTAAGCAATACCCAAATTTTGATTGATGAGACTGGCGCTCTTTCAAGTTTAGAGTTGCGTGCACGTGCACGTCGTATTGCTCGTAATTTTGGTGGAACACTTGGCCTTGTTGTAATTGACTACTTGCAATTGATGAGTGGCTCTGGTTCTGAGAATCGCGCAACGGAAATCTCAGAAATCTCACGCTCACTAAAATCACTCGCAAAAGAATTGCAGTGCCCAGTAGTTGCTCTCTCACAGTTAAACCGTGGTCTTGAGCAACGCCCTAATAAGCGCCCAATCATGTCGGATTTGCGTGAGTCAGGCGCAATCGAGCAAGACGCTGACTTAATTATGTTCATCTATCGTGATGAGGTGTATCACCCAGATACAACTCAAGATAAAGGTATGGCAGAGATCATTATTGGCAAGCAGCGTAATGGACCAATTGGGACTGTGCGCTTGAGTTGGCAGGGTCCTTATACCAAGTTCGACAACTTGGCGATGGGATCAGTTGGCTACTCTTCTGGTGGGTATGAACCGTTTTAAAGTAGATTAAAGACCAGATTCGGTAGACAAGGGTTTGCATTTGCAAGCCCTTTATCATTTAAAGAGTCAGTCAGCTATCCTAGCCTCTGATTTTTTATTTCGGTTATGCTATTTAAAATTTAAAACCCTGTATAAATCTGAATACTGAATCAAAATGATTTCTTTAGATAGCTTTTGGATGCCATTTACCCCGAATCGAGAGTTCAAAACGGCTCCTCGTTTAGTGAGCTCAGCATCAGGGGTGACTTATCAAACAGACGATGGACGAAGTATTTTGGATGGTACATCCGGATTATGGTGTGTTGGGGCGGGGCATAGTCATCCCAAAATTTCGGAGGCTATGAAGACCCAAATCGACAAACTAGATTTTGCATCTAGCTTTCAAGTTAGCCACCCCAGCGCTTTTCAACTTGCTGACCGTATTGCCTCAATCGCACCACCAGGTTTAGATAGAGTCTTTCTAGTTAATAGCGGTTCTGAGGCGTGTGACACTGCCATGAAGTTAGCCTTAGCTTATTGGCGCGTATGCGGACAGGGGCAGCGTAATTTATTTATTGGTCGTGAGCGTGGCTTTCACGGCGTTGGTTTTGGTGGCATATCTGTTGGGGGCATGGTGAATAATCGCAATGCTTTCGGAACATCATTGTTGCGCACTGATCATCTACGCTCCACATGGGATGCAACAAACCAGGCATTTATTCGGGGTCAACCAGAGCTTGGTATTGAAATGGCTGATGAACTCGAAAGTAGAATCATTGCTCTGCATGGTGCCGGTAATATTGCAGCTGTAATAATTGAACCCATTGCATGCTCCACAGGAGTGCTAGTTCCGCCTAAGGGTTATTTAAAGCGGATACGAGAAATTTGTGATCGCCATCAACTCTTACTCATTTTCGATGAGGTAATTACTGGTTTTGGCCGCACTGGAAATATGTTTGCCTCGACAACTTTTGATGTTGTGCCAGACATGATTCTATTTGCTAAAACAGTCACTAATGGCGCCGCTCCCTTGGGAGGCGTGATTGTGAAACGCTCTATTCATGATGCCTTAATGCAGGGCCCTCCTCATCTAGCGGAGTTGATGCATGGCTACACTTGCTCTGGACATCCTTTATCTTGCGCGGCAGCGCTAGCGATGATTGATGTGATCGAGAATGAGGGTCTCATCGATCAAGTAAATACCTTATCTCCTTATTTTGAAGAGGTTGTCCATTCTTTAGGCGAGCTTGATCAAGTGATCAGTGTCCGCAATTTTGGATTAGCGGCGGGGATTGAGTTAAGAGCTAAGGAGGGGGCCATTGGCCAACGTGGTGCTCAGGCTCAGGCTCTAGCATTTGAGAAAGGGGTTTTAACACGTGCTCCTGGAGACACTCTCGTATTAGCGCCACCCTTCATTACCACGCGCGCGCAAATTAATCAGATGATCGATGCATTTAGAAAAGCCATTGTCGAAATCGATTAAAGATTTTCCTCGGCTAGGCAACAGAAAAACTGATTTCAATAAAAAAACCTCGCTATGCGAGGCTCTTAAAATTGGGGTGTAAAGTATTTATTTATCGCCTTCACACTTTTTGATGGATGCAGCTTTGGCGGCGCCATAGAGTGGCTTGCCGTCTTTACTGACGGCTTTAGCTTCGCAATCATTGGGCTTGGCATCACCCATGCATTTCTTGATTGAGGCATCTTTCGCTGCTCCATAAAGCGGTTTACCTTCTTTGCTAAGTGCTTTAGCTTCACAAGCTGCTTGATCTGCAAAAGCAATAGATGGAATTGCAAAACTAAATGCAATGCTTAATGTGATGATGATTTTTTTCATACGAGCCACTCCTAAATAAATATTCTAAAGAACCCATTGTTCTATTTAGAAATGTAAACAATATTCAGGGTTTTGGGAATACGGTGTTAATGCTATCAGCTGAAAGGCTAATAATTAAGGCGTTAATCTTCTGGCTTCAGTAAACCGTGCTGCCCAATAGGGGGTAGTGATGTACTCTAGGCGTACAGTTCCACCAGCGCTTGGAGCATGTACAAATCTACCTTGACCTACATAGATGCCTGCATGTGAATACTTTGTGCCAGTAGTGTTGAAGAAGACGAGGTCTCCTGGTGCAGGTGGACCGCTATCTACACTTTGACCACGATTGCTCATCTCTTGAATTGTCCTTGGTAACTTGATGTTTGCAGACTTGTTATAGACATACGCTATTAATCCACTGCAATCAAACCCTCCGTTAGGATTGTTGCCACCATAGCGATAGGGTACGCCCACTAACCCCACTGCAGCAATCGAGATATCTTCAGTTCCCACGCTAGTATCTTGTTTGAACTGGCTAACTTTAGCCGCACTATTCTTTGAGCCAAGGCTATTACACCCCGCAAGCGAGAGGAGGGTGTAAATAAAAATGCCGTACCCCATCAGAGTGCGGCATGAAAAAGTTTGCTTAGAGTGCGTCAGCAGCATGATCCGCAAGACGTGAACGCTCACCGCGAGCTAGAGTCACATGCCCACCATGACGCCAGCCCTTGAAGCGATCCACCACATAAGTTAGGCCTGAAGAGCCTTCGGTTAAGTAAGGTGTATCGATCTGAGCAATATTACCCAAGCAAATAATCTTAGTTCCTGGGCCCGCCCGAGTAACTAAGGTTTTCATTTGCTTTGGAGTTAAATTCTGCGCCTCATCAATAATCACAAACTTACTGACAAAAGTTCTGCCGCGCATGAAGTTCATGCTCTTTACTTTAATGCGTGAACGAATCAATTCTTGTGTAGCAGCACGACCCCATTCGCCTGCACTACCATCTTCATTACGTTGTAGCACCTCAAGGTTGTCATCAAATGCACCCATCCAAGGCTGCATCTTCTCTTCTTCAGTACCCGGTAAAAAGCCAATATCTTCACCTACCGGAACAGTGGCCCGGGTAATAATGATCTCGTTATAGCGCTTACTATCCAATACCTGCTCAAGACCGGCAGCTAGTGCCAGCAAGGTTTTACCAGTACCCGCTTGCCCCAGTAATGTAATGAAATCCACATCTGGGTTCATGAGTAGATTCATGGCAAAGTTTTGTTCGCGATTGCGTGCTGTCACACTCCATACATTATTTTTCTGATGAGAAAAGTCCCTCAAGGTTTGGAGGAGGGCGGTCTTACCGTTGATCTCTTTGACTTGGGCATAGAACGGTGTTGATCCATCTGGGTTTTCTTGATAGACAAACTCATTCACTAACATACTGGGAACTGAAGGTCCGGTTACACGATAAAACATTGTTCCTGATTTGCCGTCAGCCCAACTCTCCATATCCTTTCCATGCTTTGGCCAAAAGTCTGCAGGTAGTGCCATAACGCCTGAATACATTAAGTCACGATCTTCTAAGACTTGGTCATTGAAGTAATCTTCAGCGGGTAAACCAAGAGCGCGAGCCTTAATGCGCATATTGATATCTTTGGATACCAGAACAACTTCTTGACCTTTGCGTGTCTTTTGAAGCTCGCTCACCACTGCCAAGATGAGGTTATCGCCCTTCCCTTCAGGCAAGCCCTCTGGTAGTGCTTGGGTAGTCAGCTTTGTCTGGAAAAAGAGTCGACCAGACACATCTTGATTACCAAGCTTATTAAGTGGAATGCCATCATCTAATGTGCCACTGGTACCTGCTACCAATTGATCTAAGGAGCGGCTTACTGTGCGGGCGTTGCGAGCAACCTCCGTCATACCCTTCTTGTGGTTGTCCAATTCCTCAAGAGTAGTCATTGGTAAGAAGAGATCATGTTCAGAGAAGCGAAACAGAGAGCTTGGATCATGCATTAACACATTGGTATCTAAGACGAATAGACTCGGAGGGCCGGTACGAATAATGCGCTTTGGTTTTTCTGGAACAGTTGCCATTTTGTTATCGCTGCGCACACTTCGCACAACCACTGGGTTATGGTCGCTTTTGATTTTCTCAAGCGCTACTTCAGCAGCGGAAAGATCTTCCTCTACATCTGTTGCCCAATCTAGCGCATGACCATCCATCACAACACTTTTTGCTGGCGCAGGACGTTTCTTTAAATTCGGGGTGTCCTTGCTAGTAATGTTTACTTGGCCAGCAATTTGAGTTGGGATTGGGGGCAATGGCATGCAGACTCTCCTAAAAGAAAAAACCGTCAAGCAGGTTGCAATGACGGTTTATAACGAAACTGGGTGTAAAACGATCTGTAAAACGGCGGGGGTTGTTTACCGAGCCTGCTCTTAAGTGTTTAGGCTGATGAGTCAAACGGATTGTGAGACTTTCCCGTCGTTTACGGTGCATATGAACTACTTTACCCCAAATTTTGGGCTTTGCAAGTGCCCCAGATTAAATTAATTTAAAAATTATTTAGTTGCTTGAGCTGCTTGTAATACCTCTGTCACATGTCCAGGTACCTTAATGCCACGCCACTCTTTTACCAGCTTGCCTGAAGAGTCAAAGAGGAAGGTGCTGCGCTCTACGCCACGAACTTGTTTGCCATACATGTTCTTCATTTTCATTACGCCAAATAGCTGGCATAGAGTTTCTTCGGTATCGGCAACAAGTTCGAATGGCAGCTCCAGCTTGCTTCGGAAGTTGTCATGAGATTTGACGCTATCCCGAGATACGCCAACGATTAAGGTGTTGGCTTTGGTGAAGGCGTCAATGTTATCCCGAAATTCACCAGACTCCGCGGTGCAACCTGGAGTCATATCTTTTGGATAAAAGTAGACAACCAGTTTTTTGCCTTTGGCTGAGTCTGGGGTGAAAGTCAATCCTGATGTTGCTGGGATTGCACATTGGGGCATTGGTTTACCAATTTCTACTGTCATGATAGGACTCTCTTATTTAACTTTATATATTACGAATTCTGAGCTTACTTATACTGTTTGCAAAATGAGTTCGCCACTTCTATTAGGTATTTCCCCCCAAGCGACTGGCTGTAAGGCTATTTTATCCAGTTGCTTAGTAGCTTCCCAGGATTGATGAAGTTCACCCATGGTCACTAGATCATGTCCTTGGTTAAGCCAGCCAGCCAGTAATTGCTCAAAAGCAGGGAGTAACTTTTGACCCTCAAGCTCTGCATGCAGAGTGAATACCTGATCGTTCGGATTGCTTTGAGTGATTTCTAGGAGTTTCTTTACAGCACCAAACTCATCGGCATCATCTATCCCAATCAACTCATCAAAAGTTGGTAGGGTGGTTGGATATTGCACGTGCTTTGCTTTGCCGGAAGGTAATTTAAAACGGTATGGCATCAAGTTAGGTTTAGCCCTGCCATCGGAAGAATATTTAATGCCCCATTGATCAAGTTGCTCAAAGGCCGCTTCATTCATTTGCCAACCGGCTGCACCGTAAGTGACTGGTGGGTGACCAAAGATCTCCACAAAACGATCCCAGCTTTTTTTCATCTGCGCTTTAGTCCATTGGGCATCGCGATGACGTACAGCATCTTGCCAAGCTACGTGATCCCAGGTGTGAATGCCGGTCTCATGACCAGCTGCATCTATGGCACGCATTTCAGTAGCAGCTTGTTTGCCAATATCTGGACCAGGTAGTAAGACTCCGTAGAGCAAAGTCTTGATGCCGTAGTGCTCAACAACGGAAGTGCGACTCACTTTCTTTAGAAAACCTGGTCTAAATACCCGCTTAAGCGCCCAACCAGTGTGGTCGGGGCCTAGGCTAAATAAGAAGGTGGCTTTCAGGCCAAAGCGTTCAAGCGTACGTGCTAGATTGGGTACGCCTTCTTTGGTGCCGCGCAGAGTATCAACATCTACCTTAAGTGCAATCTTAGCCATGAAGCCCTTAAATATACTTTTGCTTATTCTTTATCAACTAAATGACGAGCGTTTTCTACGTCATGGCGATAGGCTTCAAAAATATTCTTCAGCGCATCGCTCATATTGATGGTCGGCTTCCAGCCTAATTCAGTCATCGTGTTGTCAATTGCAGGCACGCGGTTCTGAACATCCTGATAGCCTTCACCGTAGTAAGCGCTGGAAGTAGTTTCTAAAATCTTAACTTCATTTGCTGTCTTTGCGTACTCTGGAATACTGCGAGCGATATCGAGCATCTGATTGGCGAGCTCACGAATAGAGTGATTGTTTTTTGGATTGCCGATGTTGTAGATCTTGCCGTCAGCAACACCATCTTTGTTGTCGATAATGCGCATTAAAGCATCAATACCATCGTCAACATAAGTAAAGGCGCGTTTTTGCCCGCCACCATCTACAACGTTGATAGGCTCACCACGAACAATGTGTCCTAAAAATTGGGTTACTACACGGGAAGAGCCTTCTTTTGGCGTGTAGATGCTGTCAAGGCCAGGGCCAATCCAGTTAAATGGGCGAAAGAGGGTGAAGCGTAAACCTTCCATGCCATATCCCCAAATTACACGATCCATCAATTGCTTAGAGCAGGCATAGATCCAGCGAGGTTTATTGATTGGACCGTAAACCATATTGGATTTAGCGGGATCAAATTCACCATCTTCGCACATGCCATAGACTTCGGATGTAGATGGGAAGACCAAATGCTTTTTGTATTTAACTGCTGAGCGCACGATTGGTAAATTGGCTTCGAAGTCGAGCTCAAATACTTTTAATGGCTGCTGAACATAAGTTGCTGGTGTCGCAATTGCTACTAAGGGCAGGATGACATCGCATTTACGGATGTGATATTCAACCCATTCTTTATTGATGGTGATGTCACCTTCAAAAAAGTGCATACGGGGATGGTCTACTAAATCACCAAGGCGATCATTTTGCATGTCCATGCCATAGACATGCCAATCGGTTGTCTCCAGGATGCGCTTTGAAAGGTGATGGCCAATAAAGCCATTTACGCCAAGAATGAGTACTTTTTTCATCTTTACTGCCTCGTTTTTAATCTAAATAGTGCTGCTTTTAATTCGTTAGTTATTTGCTGGGAACCAGTCCAGTATCTCTACCGCACTTTGGTCGCCACAAACACCGAATATCTGATTATCAACCACTTGGATGCCGGGAGAGTGAAGATCCAGTTGCCTTGGGAACGGGCCTTCTAGGCTGGTGCGGGCCACGATCCTGCGCTGACCTTGCCAGTCTGTAAAAGCACCAGGATAAGGGGGTGCAACGGCTCTCACGAGGTTGTGAACCTGCTGAGCGGTCTGATGCCACAAAATTTGCCCATCGGCAGGCTTACGGCCCCCAAAGTAGCTTCCCTGAGCTAGATTATTGGGTTTTCTGGGGATGTGGCCTTGAACCAGCTCTGGGAGAACCTGGTTCATTACCTTGATGGCTGCCTGGCTGACTTTACCAAAGACATCGGTGGCGGTTTCGTTGGGCCCAATCGGGACCGCTGACTGTCCCACAATGTCACCCGCATCTGGTTTGACTTCCATCATGTGCAATGTCGCACCGGTTTCGGTTGCACCCTGCAGAATGGCCCAATTGACTGGTGCTCTTCCACGGAACTTTGGTAGCAGTGATCCGTGCATATTCAAGGCCCCAATCTTAGCGCAGGCTAAGAGCTCTAACGGAATCATATAGCGATAGTAAAAGGAGAAAAGGTAATCAGGTGCTAGCTTTTGAAGCTGCGGTACGAGATCGATCAACTGATTTGCATCTGGTGTGATGTAAGGAATCTTTTGATCCTCACACAGTTTCGCAACGCTCCCAAACCAGACATTCTCATTAGGATCATCTTGGTGGGTTACCACCAAATCAATTTGTATGCCCGCACCCAGCAATGCCTTAAGGCAGTTAACGCCAACATCGTGATAAGCAAAGACGACTGCGTGCAATTATTTTTTCTCTAAAACAGTTTGCACAACATAGCGCGGACGTTCACGAACCTGCTGGTAGATACGACCAATGTACTCACCGAGTAGACCAAGGCCAAAGAGCATCACGCCAATCAGGAAGAAGGTGAGAGCGAAGAGGGTGAACACCCCTTCAACCTCAGCACCGAGCACAAAGCGGCGAACCAGAAGGTAGATAAACAGGCTGCCCGCAGCCATCGCTAGGAACATTCCCAGAATCGAGAAAATCTGCAAAGGCATGACGGAGAAGCCAGTCACTAAATCAAAGTTCAAGCGAATGAGCTGATACAGACTATATTTGGACTCACCGGCAAAACGCTCTTCATGTTTGACGGTAATTTCAGTGGGCTTGGATGCGAAGGTATAAGCCAGTGCCGGAATGAAGGTGTTGCTCTCATCACACTGACGCACGAGATCAACAATTCGACGGCTATAGCCGCGCAGCATACAACCTTGATCAGTCATGGTAATGCGGGTAATTTTTTCGCGCAAATGATTCATCGCGCGTGAAGCCAATTTTCTAAAGAAGCTATCGCGACGATCAGCGCGAATAGTACCAACGTAGTCGTGACCTTTAAGTAATTCATTTACCAAGGAATCAATTTCTTCCGGGGGATTCTGCAGGTCTGCATCAAGGGTAATGATGTAAGCTCCGTAGGAATATTCAAAGCCAGCCATGATGGCCATGTGCTGACCAAAGTTGCTTTGAAATAACACTGCGCGAGTCACATCAGGGCGTAGCTCAACTTGCTTAGCTAGGATACCGGCAGATCGATCTTTGCTGCCATCATTCACAAACACCACTTCATAAGCAATGTTGCGCTTACTGGCCATCACATCAAGCGCTGGATATAGGCGATCCATTAGAGCTTGAAGACCATCTTCCTCGTTATAAACGGGGATCACAACGCTGAGTACGGGATTGCAGGCTTGGGTAGCTAAATTTGCAGTCATATTGCAATTTTGCCTGATTCCGCTCTCAGCACTAGTTTTTACGATGTTTCTTCAGAATTCCAAGGAAAGCGCTGACTATTCGGCCAATATCTGCATCGGCCATGCCTGGAAAAAGGGGAAGAGTCAAAATGGAGCGACCAATACGCTTTGCTACTGGAGTGGCTTCCACTTGGTACCCCAGCTTTTGGTAAAGCGTGAATCCAGTAATAGCAGGGTAGTGAACGCCAGTACCAATTCCTAGATCTTTGAGTTCAGTCATCACCTGCGCGCGATCTATATTCAATTGCTCTAGGGGTAGCACAACTTGAAACATATGCCAGTTAGTATCGGCGAAGTTCTCCACGGGAAGCTCTAGATTAAGAGCATCTAAGCCGGCAGACTTTATTTCATTTCGAATAGCATCAAAGTACTGTTTAGCTAAAGCACTTCTGCGCGCTTGAAACGCTGGCAGCTGTTTGAGTTGATGAAGACCAATGACAGCGTTGACATCGGTCAAATTATCTTTGCCACCCAGTACATCAACATCCATGCCATCCATGCCTTGGCGTGTGAGACCTTGTAGACGAAACTTCTCTGCGAGCTTTGCTTCCTCAACATTGTTAAGAACAAGACAGCCGCCCTCAATAGTCGATAAATTTTTATTTGCCTGAAAACTAAAGCTCACGAGATCGCCAATGCTGCCAATCTTTTGCCCCTTCCATTGCGACCCAAACGCTTGCGCCGCATCTTCAATAACACGTAACTTATATTGCTTCGCCAGGTCATAGAGTTGATCCATATTGACTGGTAATCCAGCTAAATAGACAGGCATGATGGCCCGAGTCTTTGGCGTAATGGCTGTAGCTATCTTATTTAAATCAATGTTGCGTGTAACGGGATCAATGTCTACAAACACAGGTGTTGCACCCACACCCAGAATCACATTGGAAGTAGCTACCCAAGAAATGGGAGTGGTGATGACTTCATCCCCAGTCCCAATACCAGCGACCTGCAGAGCGATTTTCATCGTGGCAGTGCCGTTGGCAAAGCAACGCACAGGGCGCCCACCGAAATAGTCACTTAATGTTGCCTCGAACTCCGCTAACTTCGGTCCTGAGGTAACCCATCCAGACCGCAAAACCTCTGCAACTGCATCAATCGTTTCTTGATTGAAGTGCGGACGAGTAAAGGGAATAAAAGGCAGGGTATTTTGGGTGACTGACATAGTGGCCTTGTGATTTTATTTTGCTGAGCTGCCTTGTGATTTCGGGTGCTTAACAATAACGCGCCGAGAATCTCGACCAACTTCTTGCATCGGGATATTTAGTTTTTGTAACTCGATATATTGTTCTGGCACCATTAATGCATAAGCCGTCTGATCTTTTTTCCAGCGCTCGATAAAAGCAGCAAAGGTAGGGATCCACAACTCAGGCTCTTGCTTAACGCCAAATTCCAGTTCATCTGGAGACTCCACCATGATCATCGT
This sequence comes from Burkholderiaceae bacterium, assembly GCA_947457745.1. GTDB lineage: Bacteria > Pseudomonadota > Gammaproteobacteria > Burkholderiales > Burkholderiaceae > Polynucleobacter. The sequence goes on from CANGWT010000001.1 coordinate 13,187, forward strand.
TCTGCCGAGATAGAAGGGTACTGTGTGGTCTAGGATTCGTATGGAATAAAAATTCACTTTTTCCGGGATGCCTGGTTTGACTTTCTCAACTAAATCAATGCCCGATACAGCGCGACCTAGAGTCTCATGACCCGTTCCAGCAATGAGCGCGCAGAGAAAAAATCCATAAGCAAAACTGATAATGCTGCTCAAACCATTACGCTTACTTTGCATGACTGTCGCGAGGCTAAATGTAATTAATGCAATCAGTGCTGCAACTATCCAATAAGTATATTGAGCATAAGATTCAATTTCATCCGGCCTTGATTGTTGACTAACCTCACCTAAAAAGAAAAATCCAAGGCCGCCCAAGATTGCAAAGAAAAGTGCTTGTAATCTCCAGGGCAATCCCAGTGAATTACTACTACCCAAATTACGATCTAAGCAATGCCCAACCAGCATTGCCAGTGCCGGAAAGACTGGGATGATATAGCCAGGTAATTTCGATTGAGAGATGCTAAAGAATCCCATGATTACGGCAAACCAGCAGGTGAGCAACCAGCCACTGGAGAACTCGCGATTACGCTCTCGCCAGGCTTGAGCGAGAGCTTCAGGAGTTTGCGCAATCCATGGCGCGAAGCCTAGCAGTAGCAATGGGATGAAGTAATAGATTGGTCCCGTTCTGCTATGAGTCGTTTGCGTGAATCGTTGCAGGTGTTCATGAATAAAAAAGAACTCCAGAAACTCGGGATTGCGTTGGGCTACCAGAACAAACCAAGGCGCAGTAATCGCTAAAAATATAATCGTGCCACTAATGATGTGTAGTCGCTTCCAGATCTTCCAGTCCCATGCAGTAATAGAATAAACAGCAAACACCATGCCAGGGATAGCGACACCAATAACGCCTTTGGATAGCGTCGCTAGGGCCATGAAAGCCCAGCAGGCCCACATCCACTTTTTGGTGTCGCTCGAGTGGCCAGCAGTTTGCGCTAACAAAAGACTGCAGAGTGCGGCGACTAAAAATGCTGACAATCCCATATCCAGTGAGTTGATGTGCCCACCAATGACCCACATTGGACTAGATGCTAAAGCGATTGAAGCCAGCCAGCCGGCACGTACGCTATAGATGCGTGCGCCAGTAAATCCAATAAATACAATTGTTAGAAATCCAGTGAGCGCAGTCCATAAGCGCGCCTGCCAATCACCGATGCCAAAAAGATTAAAGGCGCTAGCAGTGGCCCAAATTTGTAATGGGGGTTTTTCAAAATACTTATAGCCGTTGTAGCGAGGAGTGACCCAATCCCCAGTGACAAGCATCTCGCGAGCAATCTCGGCATAACGTCCCTCGTCAGACGGTATGAGGTGACGGTAGTTGAGGGCACCAAACCACAGCACGGCATAAATCAAAACCAGAATCAAAATCGATACTGGGTTGAGCGCGCTTGACTGCCGCATTTGGCCAAATTGCATTAGACGCTTTCCACAATCAGGGCGAGTAGAACCTGACGACCTTCACCAACAAGAATGTTGTAAGTGCGACAAGCGGCTTGAGAATCCATGATCTCAAAGCCAAGCTTGGCCTCGATGAGGGTTTTTAAAAGCTCAGGTCTTGGGAAGCGCTGGCGTTTACCGGTGCCAATGATGATTAATTCTGGCTTAAGGGAAGCCATTTGAGCGAAATCGGCTGAACTCAGCTCTTCAAAGGACTTGATATCCCACTCTAAGATTTCACCATCCGAGCTCAGTAAAACCGCATGACTATAGGGGATCTTATTGATCTCAATGTAGCCATCGCCGTAACCGGTGATCGTATTAGCTCCGGAATGGGGGTCAGATTGAAGCTTCAAGTGGACTCTCTGTCATAATTATGATGATTATAGCTAGCTGTTTTTTCCAAGATTTCAAGAACTTACCCTTTAATTTATTGTGAAACCGATCCTAAAGTCCGAAAAACTCAATCACGTCTGTTATGACATTCGTGGGCCTGTGCTGGAGCTCGCTCAGCGGATGGAGGAAGAGGGCCACAAAATTATCAAATTAAACATCGGCAATGTGGGTGTTTTTGGGTTTGATCCTCCAGAAGAGATTCAGTTGGACATGATCCGTAATTTGGGGAATGCCTCAGCGTACTCTGATTCCAAAGGTATTTTTGCGGCCCGCAAAGCCATCATGCAATATTGCCAGGAAAAGGGCATTCAGGGCGTTACTTTGGATGACATCTATACCGGTAATGGGGTTTCTGAGTTAATCGTTCTCGCAATGAATGCATTGCTCAATAATGGCGATGAAGTCTTGGTGCCAGCTCCAGATTACCCTTTGTGGACAGCTGCCGTGAGTTTGTCCGGTGGTACTCCAGTGCATTACTTGTGTGATGAGTCCAAAGAGTGGGCGCCTGACTTAGCAGATTTACGCAAAAAGATTACACCGCGTACTAAGGCAATTGTGGTGATTAACCCCAATAATCCAACAGGTGCAATCTACTCAAAAGAGGTATTGATTGAGTTAACCTCAATTGCGCGTGAACATGGTTTGATTCTGTTTGCTGATGAGATTTACGACAAGATGCTTTACGACAAAGAGAAGCACGTCTCCTTAGCCTCTTTATCTACCGATGTGGTCACGATCACTTTTAATGGTTTATCCAAAAACTATCGCTCTTGCGGTTATCGCGCAGGCTGGATGGTAGTTTCTGGAGACAAAGAGATGATTCGCGATTACATCGAGGGACTCAATATGTTGTCCTCAATGCGCCTGTGTGCGAACGTACCGGGTCAGTACGCCATTCAGACTGCTTTAGGCGGCTATCAAAGCATTAATGATCTAGTCAATGAAGGTGGACGTTTAGCCAAGCAGCGTGATCTCGCATGGAAACTCATTACCGAAATTCCGGGTGTAACTTGCGTTAAGCCAAAGTCTGCTTTGTATTTATTTCCAAAACTCGATTCCGAGATGTACCCGATTGAAGATGATCAGCAATTTGTAGCTGATCTTCTAAAAGAAGAAAAAGTATTGCTGGTGCAAGGCTCTGGTTTTAATTGGGTCAAGTCAGATCACTTCCGTGTAGTGTTCTTACCTCATGAAGATGTGCTGAAAGAGGCTATTGGCCGTTTGGCACGCTTCCTAGAGCGTTACCGTAACAAACATAGTCGTAAAGCGGCTAATTCAACAGCAATAAAGGCATCATGAAACCGATTCAAGTGGGTCTATTAGGTATTGGCACTGTAGGTGGTGGCGTATTTACTGTTCTCGAGCGCAACCAAGATGAAATTACACGTCGTGCTGGTCGCGGTATTCGCATTCATACGGTTGCCGACCTCAATGTAGAACGTGCCAAAGAGTTGGTAACGGACCGTGCACTGGTGGTCAGTGATGCTCGTGCTGTGATTAATAATCCTGAGATCGATATTGTTGTTGAGTTGATTGGTGGTTACGGCATTGCTAAGGACTTGGTCCTTCAGGCAATCGCTGCTGGCAAACATGTAGTTACAGCTAATAAGGCTTTGATCGCAGTACATGGCAATGAGATTTTCAAAGCTGCCCACGAAAAGGGTGTGATGGTCGCGTTTGAAGCGGCTGTTGCTGGCGGCATCCCAATTATCAAAGCGCTTCGTGAAGGTTTAACTGCAAATCGCATCGAGTGGATCGCTGGCATCATCAACGGCACAACCAATTTTATTCTTTCTGAGATGCGCGACAAAGGCTTGGACTTTGCGACGGTCTTGAAAGAAGCCCAGCGTTTGGGTTACGCAGAGGCAGATCCTACATTTGATATTGAAGGTGTAGATGCTGCCCATAAGGCCACCATCATGAGTGCAATTGCCTTTGGTATTCCCATGCAATTTAAGAAAGCACACATTGAGGGTATTACTAAGTTAGATGCCATCGACATTAAATATGCTGAGCAGTTGGGTTATCGCATCAAGTTGCTTGGCATTGCGAAGAAGACAACTGCTGGTGTTGAGTTGCGCGTGCACCCAACCTTGATTCCAACAAAACGCTTGATTGCAAACGTTGAGGGTGCCATGAATGCCGTTCAGGTATTCGGTGATGCTGTTGGCACTACGCTTTACTACGGCAAGGGCGCAGGCTCAGAGCCAACCGCTTCTGCTGTGATTGCGGACTTAGTGGATATCACTCGTTTATTAGGCGCGAGTCCAGAGAGCCGGGTTCCTTATTTGGCGTTCCAGCCAGATGCAGTGCGTGATATCACCGTATTGCCAATGGGTGAAATTACCACGAGCTATTATTTGCGTTTGCGCGTAGCGGATCAAGCTGGTGTCTTGGCTGACATTACTAAAATTTTGGCGGCTCACAGCATCTCGATTGATGCCCTCTTGCAAAAAGAAGCTGACGAAGGCGAAAGTCAAACCGACTTAGTTGCACTAACCCATGAGACTAAAGAAAAGCACATGCTGGCAGCAATTCAGGAAATTCAGAATCTGAAAACTGTTGCCGGTGAAGTAGTGAAGATTCGTTTAGAAAATCTGTCCTAATACAAATACATGCGTTACCAATCTACTCGGGGCAATAGCCCACAGCAATCCTTTTTAGAAATTCTGCTTGGCGGATTAGCGCCAGACGGCGGCTTGTATCTGCCGACAGAGTATCCACAAGTTACTAAAGCGCAGTTAGATGCTTGGCGTGGCATGTCCTATGCTGATCTCGCTTATGAAGTCTTAAGTCTTTATTGCGACGATATTCCTGAGGTAGATCTGCGTGCTCTATTGCGTAAAACCTATACAGAGCAGGTCTACTGTAATGGCCGCACTGAAGATAATGCTAAAGACATCACGCCATTGCATTGGTTGGGTGAAGAGCAGGGTACGCGTATTGGTTTGCTCAGCTTGTCTAATGGACCTACATTGGCATTTAAAGATATGGCGATGCAGTTACTCGGCAACCTTTTTGAATACGCCTTAAAGAAGAATGGTCAGAAGCTCAACATTTTGGGTGCGACATCCGGTGATACTGGAAGTGCTGCTGAATACGCAATGCGCGGCAAAGAGGGTGTAAAGGTATTTATGCTTTCACCACGTGGCAAGATGAGTTCATTCCAGTCTGCCCAAATGTATTCTCTGCAGGACCCAAACATCTTTAACTTGGCAGTTGCTGGCGTATTCGATGATTGCCAAGATATCGTAAAGGCAGTGAGTAATGACCATAGCTTTAAAGCGAATCACCAAATTGGTACAGTCAATTCTATTAACTGGGGTCGTGTAGTTGCTCAGGTGGTGTATTACTTCCAGGGCTATTTACTGGCTACAAAATCTAGCGATGAAAAAGTGTCGTTCACTGTGCCCTCAGGTAACTTTGGCAATATCTGTGCCGGTCACATTGCCCGCATGATGGGTTTGCCAATCTCACATTTGATTGCAGCTACGAACGAAAACGATGTGCTCGACGAGTTCTTCCGCACTGGTATCTATCGTGCACGTAAGTCTGCTGAAACTTTGCATACCTCTAGCCCATCTATGGATATTTCTAAGGCGAGCAACTTTGAGCGCTTTGTATTTGATTTCATGGGTAAGGACGGTAAGGCAACTGCTGACATGTTTAAGCAAGTGGATGAGGCAGGCGGCTTTGATATTTCTAGAGACGCCGTCTTTAAGGAAATTGCGCAGTATGGATTTCAATCTGGCCGCAGTACCCATGAAAATCGTCTAGAAACGATTCGTAATATTGATGCGCAGTATGGTGTGATGATTGATACGCATACGGCGGATGGTGTGAAGGTTGCGCGCGAACACTTGCAGGCAGACATTCCCATGATTGTTTTGGAAACTGCTTTGCCTATTAAGTTTGAAGAAACGATTGAAGTAGCATTAGGGCGCCCAGCAGAATGCCCACCAGCATTTAAAGATATCAAGTCAAGGCCACAGCGCGTTGAAAATATCGATGCCGATGTCAATCAAGTTAAAAACTTCATTACTGCCCACACCAACTAACTTAGAAATCAATTGCCATGACTAAGCCTCCGATGTTGACTGCTCAGCAGGCTTTGGATCACTTGCTTTCTCACGCAAAGCCTGTGATCGAAACTGAAACACTTGCGATGCAAGTTGCTTTAGGACGTGTGCTTGCACAGAGTGTCGATAGCCTTGTAGACGTACCTCCACTCGATAACACCTCAATGGATGGTTATGCTGTGCGTACTACGGATACCAATACTCCAGGCCAAACACTCAAAATTGCGCAACGCATTCCGGCGGGATCCATGGGAACTCAGCTCGAGCCAGGCACTGCTGCCAGAATCTTCACGGGTGCGCCAGTCCCTCCGGGTGCAGATGCCGTTGTAATGCAAGAAGACTGCTCGACTCCAGAAGGGGCAAGCGACCAGGTGCAAGTCAATATCGCACCAACATCAGGTCAATGGATTCGTCGCAGAGGCGAGGATCTGACTTCAGGCAAAACAGCCCTTACTGCAGGTACTTTTCTGCGCCCACAAGAATTAGGTGTTGCAGCGTCTGCCGGCTTAACGCATTTGACTGTAAAGCGTAAAGTGAGAGTCGCTGCATTTTTCACTGGTGATGAGCTGTCCCTGCCAGGTGAGCCACTCAAGCCGGGCGGCATTTACAACTCCAATCGCGACACGCTATTGGCGTGCATCAAATCTTTAGGTTGCGATGCCACTGACTTTGGAATTGTTCCTGACAGTCTTGATGCCACTAAAGAAACGCTTCGGAAAGCCAGTAAAGATCATGATCTGATTATCACTTCTGGTGGTGTATCTGTTGGCGAGGAAGATCACATTAAGCCAGCAGTTACCGCTGAAGGTAGGCTGGATCTCTGGCAGATCGCCATTAAGCCGGGTAAGCCTTTGGCTTTTGGTGCTGTCCGTAAATCAGGTGATGTAAAGAGTTATGCAACCGAAGCTGAAACTTGGTTTATCGGTTTACCTGGTAACCCAGTATCGAGTTTTGTGACTTTTCTATTATTTGTACGCCCATTCATTTTGAGGTTACAAGGGCGAGATGTAGGTTTGCCGCAGTCTTACCCCATGCGCGCTGACTTTGATTGGCTTAAGGCTGATCGTCGTAACGAATTTCTGAGGGTCAAGATCAATGCGCAGGGTGGTTTGGATCTCTTCCCCAATCAAAGCTCAGGGGTACTTACTAGCGCCTCTTGGGGGGATGGCTTAGTAGATTGTCCGCCGGGAGAAGTATTTAAGTCTGGCGATATAGTGAAGTACATTCCATTTAGTGCACTTCTTTCCTAGTCGTATTAGGATTCTGATATGAAACTCGAATTACGATTCTTTGCGTCCCTAAGAGAAGGCCTTGGACTTTCTGGCGAGAGTATTGAAACTCCACCGGAAGTAAAAACGATTGCTGACTTAAGAAACCATCTTATTCAGCGAGGCAATCCTTGGGCCGAAGTATTGGCAAGCGGCAAAGTGATTCGTTGCGCATTAAATCAAGAGATGGTGCGTGACTCTACTCTTCTGGTGGAGGGGGCCGAAGTCGCTTTCTTTCCTCCGGTTACTGGTGGCTAAGATGCAGAATGATTTCATCCGCATTCAAGAGGCCGACTTTGATCTAACAATCGAGGTAAAGGCACTGCGCAAGGATGATCCCCGTGTAGGTGCGGTAGTGACTTTCGTGGGTACCGTTCGGGATATAAATGATGGCAGTCAAGTTCAGGGTATGACACTAGAGCACTATCCTGGTATGACGGAAAAATCCTTAGAAGAAATCATCTTACAAGCTAGAAGCCGCTGGGATCTTTATAAGACGCTAGTCATCCATCGAGTGGGACCGCTTTTACCTGAAGATCAAATTGTTTTAGTGGCAGTCACCAGTGCTCACAGAGGTGAAGCATTTGCTGCTTGTGAGTTCATCATGGACTACTTAAAAACAGCAGCACCATTTTGGAAAAAAGAAGAAACTCCGACAGGTAGCAAGTGGGTTGATGCTCGAGTGACTGATGATGCTGCAATGGCACGCTGGAGTTAATTTAGTTTTTATATCTGCTTGAGCGCTAAAGCTAGATTAAAACCGCTGAGCCAAGCACCTTCGACTCTGCCGCCATTAAGCCAGTCTCCGCAAAGTCCCAGCCCGACGTCTTGTAGCATAAGAAAGCCAATTGAATTTTCTAAACCCCCACTGGCATAGCGCCAGCGGTGCATGCTGATATCAGCATCCTCACAGTTAAAGCCCAATGCTGTCAGGCACTGCACCATTTGGTCTTGAGCATCCTCTTTGCTTAACTCAACATTGTTTTGACTCCAGTTAGGACTACCATGAATGGTCCACGTGTTTCCCTTGCGCATTGGCTTTGATCCGTTTTGGCAAATCCAGCTAATGATTTCTTGGTTGATAAATGCTGCATCAAAATCTATATTCAACTGATTCGGAAAATTCGCCATCATGGTCCAGCAGGCCTTCATCTGTGCCGAGTTTGCAATATCAGAAGCCCTCACATCAACGCTCCGGAGCAAGGCGCTTGCCTGAGGAGTGGGCATTGCCAATACAACAAAATCGTATTGCGTTGCAATTTCATTGGCTTCATTGCACTGTAGATACCATTTTTCATCCTTTCGCCCCAGCTTGGAGATGGTTCTGTCATATTGAATGGAAAGGTTCTCAGCAAGATGCTTGCCTGGCGAGTTCATGTGGGGGGTACCAACATAGCGAATATCTTGTGAGTGACTTTCACGCCATGTCTTACCCTCATATACCTTGAGTTTCGGTTTCCAAGTAGCAGCAGTGCCGGCCTGTATCCAACTTTGTACTTCTTGAATAAATCGTGGATCTCTGGCAGTAAAGTACTGAGCGCCATGATCAGCAGACCAGTCTTGCGTGCGACGGGTACTCATGCGTCCGCCAGGACCGCGACTCTTTTCAAAGATATCTACTGATATACCGTGTGACTGTAGTTCCCTCGCACAAGCGAGGCCTGCAATTCCTGCGCCAATCATCGCTACCTTATTAATTGCTTTGGTGCTGTTCATGTTCTGGGGAGTATTTTGCGAAAGGTGAGATTGATTCGTGGATTCATCACAGTCTTAGTTTTGAGAAGACTGTGATGCCAGTGATCTTGAACAGGAGCGTGCATGATGAGAAGGCTGCCGTGTTCAAGAAATACCGACACTGTCGTTTTATCCTGCTTATGACGAAATGCAAATTTACGTCGAGCACCCAAGCTGATTGATGCGATCGGGGTTGCGCTATCCAACTCTTTTTCATTATCACTATGCCAACCCATACCTTCATCACCATTGTGGTAAAGGTTGAGTAGGCAAGAGTTATAGCTATAGCCCATCCTTTCTTCAAGTTGATACTTGATTTGAAGCAACTCTTCCGTCCAGCCCTGAGGAATTTTTTCGATACCCGAGTAGGTATAGCGGTATTGGGGGTCTCCCACCCAGGCAACTTTTCTCGTGGTTGTTACTAACTTACCAAACATATTAATTTGGTCTGCTTTCCAAACAAGGGAGTGCAGCAAGCTTTCAAAAAAATGATCGGATTCATCTGCTTTGTAAAAATGACTGAAATACTCAGCCCGACCATCCTTCTCCAATAGATGGATTGGATTGGACGATTCTGGAGAGTCAAATAAGGAGTTTTGCATTTTTTACTAATCAAGCGAGGGTCGCACATTATTTCAATAAAAACCCTAGAATAGACTGCATTATGAATTGTTCAGGACTAAGAGGTTGATTATGAAAGCACCCGATAAACGTTGCTGCGGCTCAGGGGTTTGCATTATTAATGAGACAGGGGAATGCTGGTGTGGCCAAGTATGGGATGGCGAGAAAATGAGTGCGCCACCTCTCATGTCAGCAAAAATCCAACCCACCGACTCCGAATCTATAAATCCCAAACCCGAATCCCAGGACCCTATTTAATATTAGTTTGACTAGCGGACTGTTCTACTACCTTCTTATTTAGTGGCTCCGTAGACTCTACGGAGCGAGTGAGCAGCTACACCATCTTTCAGCGCCTCCCTCACGGGAATTGCCATCAGTCGAATAGCAGATTGCATGGCTAGTCGCTCCAGTCGGCTTGGTTGTGGCCGTTGAATAATCGGGTATGCCCAATCAGGTAAATTCAGAAAGCCTGCCCGACTGATCATACTTACAAAAGGTTTAGCGGTGAGATTACTGGGAAAGTTATCTAGCATCCCGATAATGCTTTTAGCTCTCTCCCCGTAGTGAAGTTGGGGGATGTATTGCCTAATAGCTTGCTCCGTACCTACATAGGTATCAGGTAGATCAATCGCTCCTAATTTCTCCCCGAGCATTTTCATTTCTGCAAAATACTGATCCTTTTGCTTTGTGCTAAGAGCTTCGCTTCGGTATGGCTCATAAGAGCACATAAAACTCCGGGCTTCTGTTAAGTGAACCCATGCGAGTAGTTCTGGATCATCCGCCCTATAGGGTTGATTAAATTCATCAAGCCCGGTGACCTTTTGATGAATTAGATTAACGCGGTTGATAGCCTTATTCGCCATATCATGCGAGCCGTAGGTAGTTGCGGCAATGAAGAACGCTGTTCTTCCTAGCCTGCCTTTAAGGTCTTGCCTGAAGCTGGAATGATCCCATACGCCAGCAAGCGCTTTTGGGTGAAGGGCTTGCAGTACCAGCGAGCTAATGCCACCGATCATCATAGAAATAAAATCTGCATGCACCTTCCATGCGACAGACTCTGGACCAAACAAACCCCTATCACCTACAGGTTCAAGAAATGCTACAGGCGGACCGCCACCTCCGACCATTTCTCGAATTGACCGACGAATGAGTTCATCAATCATCTTGCTAATGAATTACGATATTGCGTAAGCCGTCATCCTCAATGATTTCTGAAATTAAATCGAGCCGGATTCTGGGATTGCTTTGGGCAAGTAAGTGGTTCTTTTGGGCTGGGGGGAGTGGCAAGAGCTCAGCCAATCGGTTGGACACCCAACCGCAATCATCTTGGTTCATTGGCATTTTGAACGCATCTTTACCCAGTAAATCCTCGCTTTTAATCACAGAAATAATCTCATTCAAAAGCGAGGCTACCTTCTCATGCTCTTTTGCTAATGGTATTTCTGGGTCGGCATCCATGAGTTCAACTTGACCCATCCATAAGCCATTAGGCTCTTGGTTGATGTTTAGCACTTTAAAACGTTGCGTTCCATAAGACTTAGTCATATAAAGCGCAGGTTGAATCGGATCAAACTCTTCCAATTTTGCTAAGGTGCCAATATTTGAAAAGTTAGCAACTGCGTCGGCATTTGACTCAATTGGATTGTGATCGAGAATGGTGATAACCCCAAAAGGAGTATCTTCTCGCAGGCAACGCTTCATCATGTCTAAATAACGTGCCTCAAAGATTTTGAGGGCAATTACGCCGCCTGGAAAGAGGGTAGTCCCCAAAGGGAAAAGCGGGATCCAGCGGGTTGTCAAAGAGGGTGTTGTCATGTGTTTAATTTAAAGGATTTGCGTTTAGTTTGCTGAGCAGTCGAAACGGCGCCGTGTTCAGCAGTAATCCTGGATTTCGGCCAAAATATGAAGTACTCATAGGAGAATAAAAATGATGCAAAAGTTACGGGTTAAGCTCGCACGCTGGATTTTGGGAAAACATTGTCCTTGTTACCAAATGGGCTACCACACCATGGTTGATTTTCAGCAGCGCAGTGCAGATCAGCTGGAAAAGGCTAAACAAGCTCAATCTGCTAAGTACTAGACTGCAAGCCTGACTCAGACTTACATCGAATAATGAAAATCTGGAAGATGAGGCGAAATTGCGCATTGACTCCGGGTCAATTGCTCAAGTTCTATATCGCCTTGGTTTGCCTTTCATTCACTGTTGCTACTGGTTTTTTATTGGCTGGCGTAAAAATTATCCTGATCTTTACTGCAATAGAGTTGACCGCAGTCACCGCTGGCTTTTTGATCTATTGCCGACATGCTTTGGATTATGAGGAGATTGAAATCATCGGCACCCGCTTGTTGGTCAGGAAATTTATTGCTTACAAAGAGTCGGTAACTGAATTTAATACTCGCTGGGTCAGACTGTCGTATACAGAAGAGCATCAGAAGGTTTTGTTGATAGAGCAGACAGGTCAGAGGGTTGAAATTGGCCAGTTTCTGAGACGCGATCAATTTAAAAATCTGATTGCTGAGCTCAGACCTTACTTGGGTTGACTACAACCATAAGTTCAAAAGGGTTAAAGCTTGGCACTCTGCAGAAATATGGATTCAACTCGATACTTTACTTAATTCAATACATTTGTTAAATCCATCATGAACGTTAATACCGCAGTAAAAGCCGCCCTCAATACCTTGGTTGATATTGCATCCCATTCCAACGGTGTTCAGCCTGTTACTGGCTTAGAGCTGGCGCAGCGCCAAAAATTATCAGTGAGCAGAATCGAGCTGTTACTCAGCGCATTACGTGCAGCTGGAATCGTGAAGGGTACAAAAGGTCGCAATGGGGGTTACACACTACTGCAGGATCCCTGCATGGTCACGATTAAAGATGTGGTCCTGGCAATGAATTACATCAAAAAGCGCAAAGTTGAGGCTTGCGATATCGCTAGTGAGCTTTACCAATCCTTGGAGACGTATATGCTCAGCTGCATGGCCAATGTGAGCCTCTCTGATGCCATCAAAGATTATGTGCCGCGATTTAGCGAAGCTAAAACTGCTCCCGAGCGTCAGGCTTTTGTTTATTCCGACTTCAGAGCTGAAAAGCCATCCAAAGGGGAGGTGCAGAGAGTAATCAAGGCGCCATTTAAGAAGGTGGAGGATGTACCTTTGGGACCGAACTCCATTTTTAGTTTTGGTGACTACCTTCACAAATCAAGATAACAACAAGGATCTTCATGATGCAGGTAATCAAATGGAATTTCGCTAGCAAACTATTGGCATCTATTTTGCTGGCAACGGCACCATGGCTAGTTTCTTTGGCTGCTGATAGCACCCCAACTAAATCTGACCCAGCTTGGCTAACGGATGCCCGCGCCAGCATCAAATCCAATAATTATGAGCAAGCATTAAAGCAATTACAGTCTGCAAACGAAATCAACTCTGCAGACTGGAACAATCTGATGGGATACAGTCTGCGCAAAAAGCAGCCACCAGATTTGGTTTTATCTGAAAAATATTACCAGGCAGCGCTGAAGATTGACCCCAGTCATAGATCGGCTTTGGAATACTACGGCGAGCTGCTTTTGATGAAGAAGGACTTGCCTGGAGCAGAGGCAATGTTGGCAAGACTTAACAAGGCTTGCTTGTTTGGTTGCGAAGAGTACAGCGACCTCAAAGATAGTATTACCAAGTATCAAGGTAAAAAGTAATTCTTCAGCCCTCATGTCATCAAGTGGCTATGAATATCCTCCATTAGCATTTGTTGACATTGAGACTACAGGCTCTCATTTCGAGCGCGATCGCATTACAGAGCTTGGCATCAAATCGCTGATTCATGATCAGGTAGAGACTTGGGAAAGCCTCATTAATCCCCAGACATTGATTCCTCAGAACATCCAAAGTTTGACGGGAATTAGACCTGAGATGGTTAGTCAGCAGCCTCCCTTTGAGAGTTTGGCGATAGAGGTCGCTCGCGAGCTCGAGGGTAAGATTTTTGTAGCTCACAATGCCCGATTCGACTATGGATTTTTGAAAGCATCATTTAAGCGGGTGGGTATCGACTTCAAGCCCAAAGTACTATGCACTGTAAAGCTCTCTCGTTTACTATTTCCTGATCAGGCAAGACACAATCTCGACACCATCATTGGCGTCCACCGTCTCAAAATTAGCGCACGGCACCGTGCATTGGGTGATGCTGATTTATTACTTCAGTTTTGGCGCGTTTGCGAAGAAAAGCTTGGGCGTGAAGCGCTTCTCAAGGCAGTAAATCAACTCATTGGTAATCCAAGCTTGCCACCCAATATTGATAAAGCACTGGTGGACTCAATTCCAGAAAAGCCGGGTTGTTACATTTTTTATGGTGAGAATCAAATCCCGCTGTATATCGGTAAAAGTATTTCTCTGCGTAGCAGGGTGATGGGCCATTTTCAAGGGGCGCTTACCCAGCGCAAGGAAATGAAGCTCTCGATGCAAGTCAGAGATATCGATTGGATTGAGACTAGCGGAGAGTTGGGCGCATTAATTTTAGAATCGCGACTCATTAAAGAGCGCATGCCTAGTATGAACATCAAATTACGCCGCTCAAAGGATCTCTGCGCCTGGAAATTGGAGCTGACAGAGGATGGTGTGCTCTCTCCTCATCTAGTGGGTCATCGTGAATTAGACCCTGGTATTCAAGAAAACTTGTTTGGCTTGTTCTATAGCAAGCGAGAGGCTAACGCTTACCTTAAGGCAATTGCTAAAAAATATCGTCTCTGTGAAGCGCTGCTTGGTCTAGAGAAGCGTATTGAAGGCAAAGCTTGCTTTGCTTATCAAGTTAAGCAATGCGGTGGCGCTTGTATTGGAGGTTCGCCAATCGAGTTGCACAATCTGCAACTCAAAACTGCCCTGGAATTATTTCAGGTTCAAGTTTGGCCATACTCTGGACCCGTGGCAGTCAAAGAGGCGGGCCACATGCATGTATTGGATCGTTGGCGTTATTTAGGTACGGCAATAAACGAAGAAGAGCTCTATGAGTTGGCCGAATCAGGAGAGGCTGAATTTGACCTAGATATTTACAAGATCTTGAAAAAAGCACTGGCCGGAAGCTTTAAGAGTCAGGTGATCCCTCTAGTAGTCAAAGATACTGCGTAATGGACGCTAAAAGCCTAGGCTTTAAAAAATCCCAGTTTTTCTGATCTTGGTAGTTTCTTTAATCTAGCTTCAGCTTTAGATGCCTCAGATCGATCTGGGTGCTCTTGACTTGCTAAAAGGATGACTGGTCTGCGAGCCCTCGTATAACGAGCACCTTCCCCTGAATTATGAGCTGCTAAACGATGTTCTAAGCGGTTTGTAATGCCAGCGTAATAGCTGCCATCAGAGCACTCTAAGAGGTAAACAAGCCAGGTCAAAATAGGGGTCAATTCGCTTAAAAAAGAGGTCTAACAGACTTGAAATTATGCAGAATGCCCCTATATTCTATAGATATAAATACATAAAAATAGATAGAGTAGATAGGGCTAAAAATGAGAATAGATAAATTAACTACTAAGTTTCAAGAAGCGCTCAGTGAGGCGCAAAGCCTGGCTTTAGCAAAAGATAACCAATATATCGAGCCATCCCATTTGCTGCTAGCCATGCTGCGTGACTCAGATGGTGGCGCTAAGAGTTTATTGACACGCGCCGGCGTCAACGTGCCGGGCCTTGAAAAAGCAACTGAGAAACTGATTGCCAATCTCCCAGAAGTGCAGGGCACTGGTGGTGAAGTTCAGCTTGGGCGTGATTTAAGTAATTGGCTAAATTTATGTGAAAAAGAAGCGAATAAGCGTAATGATCAATTTATTGCTGGCGAGTTGTTTTTGTTGGTGGTGGCAGACGATAAAGGGGAACTCGGCAAGATTGCTCGAGAGAATGGTTTAAATCGTAAATCTTTAGTGGCGGCTATTGATTTAGTGCGCGGAGGAGAGTCAGTGAATAGTGCAGATGCTGAAGGTCAACGTGAGGCCTTAAAGAAATACACCATTGATTTAACTGAGCGTGCTCGTATGGGTAAGTTAGATCCTGTGATTGGTCGTGATGATGAGATTCGTCGCACCATTCAGATTCTGCAGCGTCGAGGTAAGAACAACCCAGTCCTCATTGGTGAGCCAGGTGTTGGTAAGACTGCCATTGTTGAGGGCTTAGCCCAGCGCATCGTCAACGGTGAAGTTCCTGAAACCCTCAAGAACAAGCGTGTCCTCGTATTGGATATGGCTTTGTTGCTAGCGGGTGCCAAGTACCGTGGTGAATTCGAGGAGCGCCTCAAGGCTGTTCTGAGTGACGTTGCTAAGGACGAAGGTCAAACCATCATCTTTATTGATGAGATTCATACGATGGTTGGCGCGGGTAAGGGTGATGGCGCAATGGATGCCGGTAATATGCTCAAGCCTGCCCTGGCACGTGGTGAATTGCACTGCATCGGCGCAACCACTTTAGATGAATACCGTAAGTACATTGAGAAGGATGCTGCACTCGAGCGCCGCTTCCAAAAAGTGATGGTGGAGGAGCCTAGTGTAGAGGCGACCATTGCCATCTTGCGAGGTTTACAAGAACGTTACGAACTTCACCATGGTATTGAGATTACTGATCCTGCTATCGTAGCAGCCGCAGAGTTATCTCATCGCTATATCACTGATCGTTTCTTGCCAGATAAAGCTATCGACCTCATTGATGAGGCCGGCTCACGTATTCGGATGGAAATTGATTCCAAGCCAGAGGTTATGGATAAGCTGGAGCGTCGTCTGATTCAACTCAAGATTGAGCGTGAAGCGGTTAAGAAGGAAAAAGATGAGGCATCACAAAAACGTCTTGGCTTGATTGAAGATGAAATCAAGCGCTTGGGTGCTGAGTATGCCGATCTTGAAGAAATCTGGAAAGCGGAAAAAGGCGCTGTATTAGGTGCCGCTCATCTCAAAGAGGAGATCGAAAAAGTTCGCGCAGATATTAATAAATTACAGCGTGAGGGAAAGCTAGAGCAAGTTGCGGAATTGCAATATGGAAAATTGCCCGAGCTTGAAGCTAAACTGAAATCTGCTGCCGCTGCTGAAGCAAAGGGCGATAAAGATGGCGTAGTGAAGAACAAACTCTTACGTACACAAGTCGGTGCAGAAGAAATTGCTGAAGTAGTTTCTCGAGCTACGGGTATCCCGGTATCGAAGATGATGCAGGGTGAGCGCGATAAGTTGCTCAAGATGGAAGAGTTGTTGCATCAGCGCGTGGTAGGCCAAGAAGAGGCAATTCGTGCAGTATCTGATGCTATTCGTCGGTCCCGCGCAGGTCTTTCTGAAGAGAATCGCCCTTATGGCTCATTCTTATTCTTGGGGCCTACTGGTGTTGGTAAGACTGAGCTTTGTAAAGCCTTGGCTGGCTTCTTATTTGATAGCGAAGATCACCTCATTCGAATTGATATGAGTGAGTTTATGGAGAAGCATAGCGTTGCCCGTTTAATCGGCGCGCCTCCAGGCTATGTTGGCTACGAAGAGGGTGGCTATCTAACTGAGCAAGTGCGTCGTCATCCTTATAGCGTCATCTTGTTTGATGAGATTGAAAAAGCGCATCCAGATGTCTTCAATGTGCTCTTGCAAGTATTGGATGATGGCCGCTTAACGGATGGTCAAGGTCGCACCGTAGACTTTAAGAATACCGTGATTGTGATGACTAGCAATATTGGCTCACATCTCATTCAGTCGATGGTTGGTAAGAAGCAGTTAGAGATTAAAGAGGCGGTATTTGAAGAGTTAAAGAGCCATTTCCGCCCTGAGTTCTTAAACCGGATTGATGAGATCGTAGTCTTCCATGGTTTAGATAAAGGCAATATTGCCAATATCGCGAAGATCTTGCTGAAGAACTTGTCAGATCGTTTGGCCAAGGTTGATATGCAGATGGATGTCAGTGATGCCGCTTTAAGTAAGATTGCGGAAGTCGGTTTTGATCCTGTATTTGGAGCAAGACCACTAAAGCGTGCGATTCAGCAATATATCGAAAACCCAGTTTCCAAGATGATCTTGGAAGGTAAGTTTGGCCCTAAGGACACTGTTCCTGTTGGTATTGATAAGAACGGCGATTTCAGCTTTACCAAGTAAATCATCAAAAAATCAGCGGGAATATGCCTGCACCAGTAAACTCGGTACATGACTGACGCTCTAAAAAATAGGCGCGCCAGTGATGTCCGGGTTGTTGGTCTCATTAGCCTGGCTCACGGTAGCTCCCATTTCTTTCATTTAATTCTGCCCCCCATGTTCCCATGGTTGAAGGCGGAGTTCGGCTTTAACTATGCTGAGCTAGGCTTGCTCATGACCATCTTCTTTGTGGTCTCATGCATTGTTCAGGCGGCATCTGGATTTTTAGTGGATCGTATTGGCTCTCGCCCCGTCTTGTTTGCTGGTGTGGCTTTACTTGCATTGGCTGCGCTGACTTACTCACAAAGCAATGGCTATGCCATGTTGGTGCTGGGGGCGGTGATTGCGGGATGTGGCAATGGTGTTTTCCATCCAGTGGATTACACGCTAATTAATCATAAAATTTCACCACCGAATTTGCCTTATGCCTACTCCATTCATGGTGTGACAGGTTATATCGGCTGGGCTGCTGCTCCAGCTTTCATGGTGGCTATAACAACCATAGCAGATTGGCGCATTGCGTTTTTGTCGGCTGCAGTGCTAGAGGCGCTGATTTTGGTGATTCTCTGGTTGAGTCGGGCTCGTTTGGTAGATGATGTGCAGGCAAGGCGAGATGAATCAGAGGCTAGTCATATTGCGAACAATCCTGGTGGCGCACCCATGAGTACCTTCGGTTTTCTGAGGCTGCCTGTTGTTTGGCTCTGCTGGATTTTCTTTTTCTTTAGTATGGCTGCAACTACCGGCCTGCAATCATTTGCCCCAACTGCACTTTTTAAAATCTACGACATTGCTGTGAGCTCCGGTAATTATTATTTAACACTCATGTCTTTGGGTGGCGCTGGAGGGATGTTATTGGGCGGCTATTTGGCCACCAAGTTAAAAGTGCCTGAGCGCATCATTACGATCTGCTTCACTGTGAATATCGTCATGGGTCTTTTGATGGCTACAGGTTTGGTGCCTGTCGAATTAATCATCATTGCTTTCATTGTGATTGGACTTGGCTTGGGAGTAGCGGCACCATCGCGCGACTTAATGATTCGAACTGCAACACCCTCTGGCTCATCGGGCAGGGTGTACGGTATTGTTTATTCAGGTATTGATTTGGGCGCAGCACTAAGTCCATTAATTTTTGGAATCTTCTTGGATGTGGGCTTGCCAAAGTTCTTGTTCATTGGCGTGGCTCTTCTCCAGATCATGATTATCCTGACCGGATTTAAGGTGGCGAGCCTCAGCACCCCCAAAGCTAGCTAAAGCACCCTCTTCTTTTCACAATGTGAAAATTCATTCCCATACGCAAAATGCAGCGCAACATTTCAATCTAAACACCATTTCGCCGCTTGAATATAAATTTCATATTATAAGAATTTAATTTTAAGTAATTGAATTAATTGAATTAATTTTATTTATCCCATGCTGAAATAGTTCTTGCATGCTTTCCCTGGATGCTTAAACTCTTATATAAGACATAAGACTTGAAAGTCCAAATATTTGAAGTACTTGTTTAACTTAGGGAGAAAAACATGGCAGATCGCAAAGCAGAAATTGCAGCATTACAAAAAGACTGGGACACCAATCCACGCTGGAAGGGCATTACTCGTGGATACACGGCTGAAGACGTTGTTCGTCTGCGTGGCTCATTAAAGATTGAGCACACATTAGCTAAACATGGCGCAGAGCGTCTCTGGGAATTGGTGAATAACGAAGCCTACGTTAACTGTTTAGGTGCTTTGACTGGTGGTCAGGCAATGCAACAGGTTAAGGCTGGCGTTCAAGCCATCTACTTATCAGGTTGGCAAGTTGCTGCTGACGGTAACTCTTACGCAGCGATGTATCCAGACCAATCCCTATATCCAGTGGATTCAGTTCCGAAGATGGTTGAGCGTATCAATAACTCATTCCAACGTGCTGATGAAATCCAAACCGCTAAAGGTGTTTATAAAGGTGACGCTGGCTATATCGAGTATTTCGCTCCAATCGTTGCTGATGCTGAAGCAGGCTTCGGCGGTGTATTGAATGCATTCGAATTAAGTAAAGCATTGATCAAGCAGGGTGCAGCAGGCGTTCACTTCGAAGACCAATTGTCATCTGTGAAGAAGTGCGGCCACTTGGGTGGCAAAGTATTGTTGCCTACAGCTGAGTCAGTACAGAAATTGATTTCTGCACGTTTGGCTGCTGACGTGATGGGTGTTTCAACAATCATCTTGGCACGTACTGATGCTGAAGCTGCTGACTTGTTAACATCGGATTACGACGCAAACGATAAGCCATTTTTGACGGGTGAGCGTACTCCAGAAGGCTTTTATAAAACACGTAAGGGCTTGGATCAAGCGATCTCCCGTGGTTTAGCATATGCCGCTTACGCTGATATGGTGTGGTGTGAAACCGGTACACCGGACTTAGATTTTGCGCGTAAGTTCGCTGAAGCCATTCGTGCGAAGTTCCCGGGCAAGATGTTGGCTTATAACTGCTCACCATCTTTCAATTGGAAGAAAAACTTGGATGATGCAACGATTGCGAAGTTCCAGCGTGAATTAGGTGCAATGGGTTACAAGTATCAGTTTATTACCCTCGCTGGTATTCACTCAATGTGGTACAACATGTTCGACTTGGCTCAAGACTACATGAAGCGTGGCATGACTGCATACATCGAGAAAGTACAAGAGCCAGAATTTGCTGCGCGTGATCGTGGTTACACATTTGTATCGCATCAGCAAGAAGTCGGTACTGGTTACTTTGATGATGTGACTACCGTGATTCAAGGTGGCAAGTCTTCAGTAACCGCATTAACTGGTTCTACAGAAGAAGAGCAGTTCCACTAAGAAATTCCTAAGTAGTTCATAGTGGCAGTA
>CANGWT010000002.1 GCA_947457745.1 Burkholderiaceae bacterium
AGCTTTGGTTTTCGCTATGCCGCTGTTGGGCCCATGACCCAAAAAGAAATCTCAGGATGGGATGGGATGGCTAATGCGGCAAAAGAAATCTACCCCTCCCTTTCCAATATCACCTCCTTGCCGCCAAAAGTGGTACAACTTATGGCTGAAGGAAAGACTGGTATGAAGGCTGGTGAGGGCTTCAGAAAATGGACCCCAGAAGAAATTCAGCAGACCTCAAATTCGTATTCAAAAAGGTTGAAAGCAGCCTTTGATGTACTCAATATGGACTAATAAATAAAACATATTTACTGAAAGCATTCAATGATTGAAACATCTGGAAAAAAATTAGCTGGGCCAATTATTCGCCTACATCCTAACGATAATATTGTTGTTGCCCGCATAGATATCGGCATTGGTGAAGGCGTACCCAGCGAAAATTTGACTAGTCGCAGTCAAGTCCCTGCCGGCTACAAAATTGCCGCAAAGAAAATTTTGAAGGGTGAACCTATCCTCAAATACAACGTCACCGTGGGCTTTGCTAATACCGACATTGAAGCTGGCACGATGGTCCATAGTCATAACACCGAGTTTCGTGAATTTGATCGTGACTATGCCTATGCCAGTGAATATAAGCCCACCACCCTCCTGCCAGAATCTGAGCGTGCAACATTTGAAGGTTATGTGCGCGCCAATGGAAAAGTAGGTACACGTAATTTCATCGGCATTCTATCAACCGTTAATTGCTCTGCAACGGTAGTCAATAAAATTGCTGACTGGTTCACGCCCGAAAGGCTGAAAGACTACCCAAATATCGATGGTGTAGTTGCCTTTAGTCACGGTATCGGCTGCGGCATGGAAATGAGTGGCGAACCAATGCAACTATTGCGCAGGACGATGGCGGGTTACGCGCAACACCCTAACCTAGCTGCAGCCCTGATCATTGGCCTGGGTTGCGAGCGCAATCAGCTTAAAGGCTTAATGGAGCAAGAAGCATTACAAGAAAACTCCACCTTGCACACCTTCATCATGCAAGAGACTGGTGGCACACGCAAAACTATTGAAGCAGGAATTGAGGCTGTCAAAGCACTTCTACCAGAAGCCAATAAAGTAAAACGTCAAACTGTTTCTGCGAGCCATTTATGCGTTGGTTTGCAATGTGGTGGATCAGATGGATTCTCCTCTATCACCGCAAACCCAGCTTTAGGCGCTGCGATCGACATCCTATCGCGTCACGGTGGCACAGGCATTCTCTCTGAAACACCAGAAATTTATGGAGTTGAGCACACCCTCACCCGTCGTGCAGCAAGCAAAGCCATTGGTGAAAAACTAATTCAACGGATTCGTTGGTGGAAAGATGAGTATTCCGTTGGTCGTGATGTTCAAATCAACGGGCAAGTGAGTCCCGGCAATCAAATTGGCGGCCTTGCTAACATCTTTGAAAAGTCACTCGGCTCTTCCATGAAAGGCGGTACCGGGCCCCTGATGGAGGTCTATCGCTATGCAGAGCCAGTCACAGCCAAAGGTTTTGTATTTATGGATACGCCTGGCTTTGATCCTGTCTCAGCAACCGGTCAAATTGCGGGCGGGGCAAACCTAATAGCTTTCACTACGGGACGTGGCTCCATGTTTGGCTCTAAGCCAGCGCCTTGCATTAAGCTTGCTACCAATACACCCATGTATCAAAGACTAACTGAAGATATGGACATCAATTGCGGGGAGATCCTAGATGGCACAGTTTCAGTTCAAGAGATGGGGCAACGTATTTTTGAACTCTTCCTCAGAACGGCCTCAGGAGAGGCTTCCAAAAGCGAACTTTTAGGTCTAGGTGATTATGAATTCGTGCCCTGGCAAGTTGGCGTCATGAGTTAATTAAAGACTCCACCTAGCATTAGCGATCAGCGGGCATTTAGCCCGGTGATTCTTTATTAAAAGAAGCCAGATGTCAGTGCTAGGGACTGTAGAATTAAAGCTATTGATTTAATCAGGACTTCATTAGGCTTATGAAATTCAGGGACTACTATGAAATACTCGGTGTAGCGCGTGGCGCCACTGAGGCAGAAATTAAAGCGGCTTACCGAAAGTTGGCGCGCAAATATCATCCAGATGTGAATAAAGAAGCTGGGGCAGAAGACCAATTTAAAGAAGTTGGCGAAGCCTACTCCGTTCTCAAAGATACTGAAAAGCGTGCCGCCTATGATCGTATGGGCGCTAACTGGAAAAATGGTCAAGACTTCACTCCTCCACCAAATTGGAACGAGGGTTTTGAATATTCTGATAGCAACTTCGGTGGCGGGCATAGTGGATTTGGTGGTGGCTATGAGGGAGATCAAAGTGAATTCTTTGAATCACTCTTTGGTAGGGGGCGTCAAACTCAAGGTGGACGAGGTGGAAATCCCCGTCAAGGCATGAACCTGAAAGGTCAAGATCATCACGCCAAGATATTGATTGATCTTGCGGATGCATACAACGGCGCACAACGGACTATTGCCCTGCATATGCCTACGCAAGATGCTAACGGGCATGTCAGCACCCAAGAACGCAAACTCGATGTCAGCATTCCGAAGGGTATTAAGGCTGGGCAAAATTTACGCTTAGCTGGTCAGGGCGGTCCAGGTATGGGCTCTGGTGGTGCAGGAGACCTGTACCTTGAGATTGATTTCCATCCCAATCCCATTTATCGCGTAGATGGCAAAGATGTTTATCTGGATTTACCACTAGCCCCATGGGAAGCTGCGCTTGGAACCACCGTCAATATCCCTACCCCCGCTGGCTCAACTTTAGAACTCAAGATTCCGGCGGGTACGGCTGCCGGCCGCAAGATGCGACTCAAAGAGAAAGGCATCCCCAGCAAAGAGGCAGGCGATCTATACGTAGTGCCAAACATTGTTTTACCAGGCGCCGAAACAGATGCGCAAAAAGAAGCTTATCAAGCGCTAGAAAAAGCGTTTGATTTCAAACCCAGAAACCATTTGAAGGGATGATGAATATGACACAAACACAAATCACCTGGATTACAGGTAGCGTTGTTGAGGAAGAAGTGCACATGAGCATTGTGGAAATTTCACAAGCAACACGTGCGCCAGAGGATCTTATTATGTCCTGGGTATCTGAGGGTGTTCTCAGTCCTGCGGGCTCATCCCCAGAGGACTGGCGCTTTAGTGGAGAGTCTCTCAAGCGTGCAAAGACTGCCGCTCATCTGACTCACGATCTAGAGCTAAATACTCCCGGAGTTGCTTTAGCGCTAGATCTTTTGGACGAAATCAGTCGTCTTCGCAATCAGCTACTTCGTGAAAACATTGCCTAAGTCTCTGGTGAACTTACTAACGATGCACTTTGTAATTTAGGATAAAAAAATAAATGGCCGCATTACCCTGCATTGAAATTGAAACCGCTCCCAATCCAAGCGCTGCTGTAATTTGGCTTCACGGACTAGGGGCTGATGGCAATGACTTTGTACCCATCATTCCCCAACTCAATCTTTCTGAATGCCCTGCTATTCGATTTATTTTTCCAAGCGCGCCCTCTATGGCTGTCACAGTCAATGGCGGCTACGTTATGCCAGCCTGGTATGACATTACGGGGAGAGCTGTCAATGACCGCGAGGATATTGCTGGTATTCATAAATCAGCAACAGCAATCTCGGAATTAATTGAGCGAGAGGCAAGTCGCGGTGTTGCCTATGAAAAAATTGTTTTAGCTGGCTTCTCGCAGGGCTGCGCTATGTCTCTTCAGGTAGGGCTACGCTTTCCACATAGATTGGCCGGCATCATGGCGCTGTCAGGCTATTTGCCTCTGGCAAATTCACTGGCACTGGAGAGTAGCGAGGCCAATAGCAAGACTCCTATATTTATGGCGCATGGCGTTTGGGACGCAGTGATTACTCCAGAGCGCGCAGAAGCTTCAGCCGATACTCTGGAAAAATTAGGCTATCAAGTGGACTGGAATACCTACCCAATGGAGCACTCTCTTCATCCAGATGAGTTGGTAGATATCTCCAGATTTTTGACGATGGTGCTGAGCAAGTCATAACCCACACTGCATTAAGTATTGGGACTTCAATTACATTAAGATTCTGAGCGACTTAAGAGCAACTCCCAGCGCTGTAGTTTGATATCTAGATCGGCAGTGATTTCTGATAAGCGCGCTTGCATGCTCGCCGCTAATTCAGGTTCATTCTTGTAAAGATCCGGATTACTCATAGCGATCCCAATATCAGCCTGCTCTGTCTCCAGGGTTTCGATCTGCAAAGGCAGGGCTTCTAATTCCTGACGCTCCTTACCATTTAGCTTGCTCACCCCAGTTTTTGCAGCGGCGGATTTTGATTCAACTTTTGCCTCTAGTTTTGCATCTAGCTTTGATTCGGATTTCTCGGCAGCCTTAAGACCACCGTTGGCTGCACGAATCTTATCTGAGCGCGCCTTCTGAATTTTCCAGTCCTCATAACCACCTTCATACTCGCGCCAAAATCCATCACCTTCATTTGCAATAATGCTGGTCACTACGTTATCTAAGAAGTAGCGATCATGGCTGACCAAGAACACGGTCCCCTTATAGTCCTGGAGCAATTGCTCAAGCAAGTCTAGAGTATCAATGTCTAAGTCGTTGGTAGGCTCATCCAAAACCAAGACGTTTGCAGGGCGTGCAAATAAACGTGCTAACAATAAGCGGTTACGCTCGCCACCAGACAAAGTGCTTACCGGCGAATTAGTGCGCTCCGGCGCAAATAAGAAATCACTCAGATAACTCTTCACATGCTTCTTATTGCCATTGATTTCAATCCACTCACTACCTGGGCTGATGTAGTCCTCGAGCGAAGCATTGAGATCAAGGCTTTCGCGCATCTGGTCAAAGTAAGCGACCTCGATACGGGTACCCATAGTTGCCGTGCCAGAGTCTGGAGCAATTGTTCCGAGGATCAATTTTAGTAGCGTAGTCTTACCAGCACCGTTAGGACCAAGAAGCCCCACTTTATCGCCCCGCAAAATCGTTGCCGTGAAATCCTTCACAATCGGGCGCCCGTATGACTTAGAAACATTTTGCAGATCAGCAACAATCTTGCCGCTTCTATCTCCTGCTGAAACCGCAAGCTTGACTTGCCCAACAGCATCACGTCTTTGTGAGCGAGTTGTACGTAGAGCCTCTAGACGGGCTATACGAGCAACGCTGCGAGTACGCCTCGCCTCAACCCCTTTGCGAATCCAGACCTCTTCTTGGGCAAGCAACTTATCTGCACGTGCATTAGCCAAAGACTCTGAGTTCATTTCCTGATCTTTTAATACTTCATAGGCCGAGAAATTACCTGGATACGTGCGCAAGATACCGCGATCGAGTTCAACAATTTGCGTGCAGACATTATCCAAGAACGCGCGATCATGGGTAATCAAAATTACAGAGCCTTTGTACTCTTTCAGTAAATCTTCCAACCAAGAAATAGAATCTAAATCCAAATGGTTAGTGGGCTCATCTAGTAGCAATACATCCGGCATTTCTACTAGCGCACGAGCAAGAGCAACCCGCTTCTTGGTTCCGCCCGATAAAGTATTAATCTTGAGCTCAGCCTCTAGGTGCAGACGATCTAGCGTTTCATGAACGCGTTGCTCCCAATTCCAGCCACTTAAGGCCTCCAATTGGGATTGCACTTCATCTAGGCGATGATGAGCGGCATCGTCCCACTCACCTATGCTAAGAGCTTCATATTCTTCACGTAGGGCTTTAGCTTGAGCTACACCCTTGGATACAGCATCAAAGACGGTCTCCTTAGCTTCAAATATAGGCTCTTGTGGAACATAGGCTATGCGTAGGCCTTGCTGATATTGCAGCAAACCATCATCCATTTTTTCTATGCCAGCCAAGATCTTCAATAAAGAGGATTTGCCAGTGCCATTGCGGCCAATTAAGCCAACTCGCTCCCCAGATTCCAGTGAGAAAGCAGTGTTTGCGAGGAGGTCAACGTGGCCAAAAGCCAGTTTTGCATCAGTCAGTACGATTAAAGCCATGGCGACATTATCGTCACTTCACCCAAAGTGGTGATATTTCCAATAAACATGGGATTGAGAAGTAGAATTTACTCAAGGAATACCTCTCATTAAAGGGATAAATGACCTGTAAGCTCAGCCCTAGCGCTCCACGACTCATCCTCTTTGCCGGCCATGCGGGCACCGGCAAAACCACTTTAGCTAAAAAAGCACTGCCGCTCATTGTGGAAAAGACAGGAGAAGATTTTTTCTTTTTAGATAAAGATACGGTGTATGGCGCCTACAGTGCCCATGTCATGGAGCTCACTACCAATAACCCCAATGATCGAGATAGTCCTTTCTATCTCCAGAACTTGAGAAATTGGGAGTATGCGGGACTCATTGCTATCGCCAAAGAAAACCTACAACTCGGTGTGAATGTCATCCTAGTGGGCCCCTTTTCTAGTGAAATCCAAAGTGGTCGCATGTTTAAACCGGAAGAACTTGGTGTCCCCAGCGTATCGAGCATCAGAATTGCCTGGATTGATTTAGATGAGAGTGAAGCTAAAAGCCGTATGGAGCAGCGCGCAGATCCGAGGGATGAATACAAACTACAGCATTGGGATGAATACACTAAGCGAAGAGTAGAGCCACCAGAGCATGTTGCAATACAGCGCTTTGATAATTTACATTTTAATGAAGCTCAGTTTGAAAAATTAATTGATTACTTGATTAATTAAAACAATAACAAAGACCCTGCATGCAGGGTCTTTACTTTGGACGATAAAATACCTCACTAAAGGAGTAACTTAGAACTTATACGTCACACCAACCGCAGGAGTCCATGGGCTCAAGTTAAGCTTACCAACACTAGTACCTGTAGATACACTACTGACATTTGTATTCATGGAGATGTACTTCACATCCACATTTAATCCCCAGTTCTTATCCAGCATGTAATCCATACCCACCTGACCAACGGCCCCAAAGCTTGAGCTATCAACGGTGTATTGATTTCCACCAAGCCATAAATTATTACGATTACTAAAAATAGTGTAATTGACACCAGCACCAACGTAAGGCTTAAACGCACCAAAATCTGTGAAATGGTATTGCAATACCAATGATGGGGGTAAGGCCTTAACAGTGCCAATACTATTAGATCCTGCATTAATAGTAACTGTTTGTGGGTAAGTTAGAACCAACTCCGCTGCAATGTTTTTGGTGAAGAAATAACTGACATCAAACTCGGGGATGGTCTGCTTCTGAGCCGTTAAATTTGCAGACTGAACTGTCTCAGTTTGACCATTCGTCCAATCTAGGTAAGCTGCACGCACACGAACCATCCATGGGTTCTCGCTTGAGGATTGGGCTTGAGCGGCTACTGGAGCCAGTGAAGCTACTACTGCCATAGCAGCTACTATAGTTTTGATGCGCATGATGTACCCCTTTTTCTATTATCGATTTGATGGATCAATTTTCAAGTTGAAGATGGGGTATTGATTTGATGCAAATCAAATATATAGGCTGCTGAAATTTTTTATTGGTACAAAAGCAACGCTATTTTGATGAGTTTTTGATTCAGATCAAATAGCTCTGCATTGGCAATCAATCAGAATAAAAATACGCTTCTTTTTTATTTGAAATGAGTTCAGGTAATACAGAACTCTTTGGTAATCAGCTCATGAATTTATTTAGAGAGATAGTCGAGCGCAACTGCTTCCGCTACTTTGATTCCGTCAACCCCTGCCGATAAGATTCCACCAGCATAGCCAGCACCCTCACCTGCAGGGTAAAGACCTTTGATATTTAAGCTCTGAAAATTACTGCCTCGAGTGATACGTAATGGCGAGGATGTTCGCGTTTCGATACCAGTCAGTACTGCATCCTTCATCGAGAATCCTTTAATTTGTTTCTCAAAAGCAGGAATCGCCTCTCGAATTGCTTCAATGGCGTAAGGAGGTAAAGCTTCGGCAAGATCTGTCAGGTGCACCCCGGGTTTATAAGATGGCATTACAGAACCAAACTCTGTAGAGGCTTTACCAGCCAAGAAGTCACCCACCAATTGACCAGGGGCCTCATAGGTAGATCCGCCTAAGTCGTATGCCTTAGCCTCTAAGGCCCTCTGAAAATCAATACCTGCTAAAGGGCCACCAGGATAGTCATCCGGGGTAATGCCAACAACGATGCCTGCATTAGCGTTGCGCTCGTTACGCGAATACTGACTCATGCCATTTGTGACAACCCGATTGGGTTCAGAAGTAGCTGCCACCACTGTTCCGCCAGGGCACATACAGAAGCTATAGACGGTGCGGCCATTCTTAGCATGGTGCACCAATTTATAGTCAGCAGCGCCAATTAACTCATTACCAGCATGTGGTCCTAAGCGTGCTTTATCAATCAAGGATTGAGGATGCTCAATACGAAAGCCCACAGAAAACGGTTTGGCTTCCATATAAACACCTGCCGCATGCAAGACCTCAAAGGTATCACGAGCACTATGCCCCAAAGCAAGCACCACATGATTGGCAGGCAAATCAGGACGCCCCTCAATTTTGACGCCTGCAATCCGATCATTCTGAATATCAAAGCCAACGACCTTTTGTGAGAAACGAATCTCTCCACCAAGTTCAATAATTTCTTGGCGCATTCTTTCAACAACGCCAACCAATCGAAAGGTTCCGATATGTGGCTTAGCTACATAATGAATTTCTTCGGGGGCGCCCGCTTTGATAAATTCAGCGATTACTTTACGACCGTAAAACTTCGGATCTTTAATTTGACTCCAGAGCTTGCCATCGGAAAATGTCCCCGCTCCTCCCTCACCAAATTGCACATTGGATTCTGGATTGAGGACATTCTTGCGCCACAGACCCCAAGTATCTTGAGTACGTTCGCGCACTGGTTTACCACGCTCCAATACGATTGGTTTAAAACCCATCTGCGCCAACACCAAGGCGGCAAAAATTCCACAAGGGCCAAATCCAATGACAACAGGTCGCGCAAAGCTTTCGCCCTTCACTTGTGAGGCGTTGGCCACAAAGTGATAACTCATATCCGGTGATGGTCGAATATGAATGTCATTCGAAAACTGCTTCAGTAATTTTTCCTCATCCTTGACCGATAGATCAACGGTGTAGATAAAAGCGAGAGCCACGTTTTTTCTAGCGTCATAGCTGCGCTTAAAAACATCAAACCGAATCACGTCTTGGGCCTGGATATTTAAGCGCCGTAGGATCGCTTCTTCTAATGCCTCGGGGGCATGACTGATAGGTAAACGAAGTTCGGTAACACGGATCATAGGTCTCTACGATACACAGTAAATAGGGGCATTTTTCCAAATAATACTGGGATAGGCCGAATGACTGCATTAAAAGGCGATAATGCATTATGGCTCTACGCGCAACTATCCACAAAGCCGACCTTCACGTCGCAGACTCTGATCGCCACTATTACGGCAGTCACTCACTAACTATTGCCAAGCATCCTTCTGAAACCGAAGAGCGGATGATGGTACGCATCATTGCGTTTGCCCTGCAAGCACAAGAAGAATTGGCTTTTACTAAAGGCTTGAGCGATACCGATGAGCCTGACCTCTGGGTGAAAGACCTCACGGATGCTATTAAGCTTTGGATTGAGATTGGTCAGCCTGACGAAAGACGTATTCTGAAAGCCTGCGGTCGATCCGATCAAGTTATCGTCTACTGCTATGGCGGACACACCAGCAAAATCTGGTGGGATGGCATTGCTAATAAATTGACTCGCGCCCGCAATCTTCAGGTGATCTCTATTCCAGCAGAGCAGGCCAAAGAACTTCACAAGCTTGTCGAGCGAAGCATGGTTCTGCATGTGAATATTCAAGATGGGGAAGCATACGTTTCTTCGGATATGGGGCAAGTTACCATCACCCCAGAAATCTGGCGCAATCAGCAGCAATGAAGCCTGTAGTTTTAGACACCAATATCTTGCTGGATATTTTTATCTTTAATGACGAAAGAGCCCTTCATTTAAAGAAGGTGCTTTTTGATAAAACAATACGCTTCTTAGCTAGCCAGAAAACCATTGAAGAGTTTGCTGATGTCATCTCGCGCCCTCTCTTTAAACTTGATGAACAAGCACAAGCCACCATTTTGGATCAATGGCAATCTATCGCAGAGCAGCAGGATGATTCGAATTTAGCTCCCGCGCCCTGGAAATGCCAGGATCCGGATGATCAGATCTTCTTAGATCTAGCCTATCAACTCAGGCCCACGATACTAATTAGCAAAGATAATGCAGTACTTCAAATCGCTCGCAGTGCGGCCTCAGAGGATATTCTCATTACCAACGATTACAACGCCTTTAGGCTATAGAACTAAAGCGCAACCCTTTTGCTGCCTCAGCAGCAATCTCAAACGACTTGAGGCGAGCTTGATGGTCATAAATTTGACCTGTGATGATAATTTCATTAGCGCCGGTCTGATCGATCCAATACTGCATCTCTTTTCTTACGGTCTGCAAAGATCCGACAGCAGAACAGCGCAAAGCTTGAGCGGCAGTCATTTTTTCGTGTGGCTCACAGAAGTGATCTATATTTTCAATTGGGGGTGGTAACTGCCCGCGGGTATTACGGCGCATACGAATGACGTTTTGTTGCAAAGTAGTAAATAGATGAGCAGCCTCTTCATCAGTATCAGCAGCGACTACATTCATCAGAAATGCGCAGTAAGGTTTAGCCAACTTATCCGATGGCTTAAACAGTTCGCGATAGGTGGTCATAGCATCTAGTAATTGCTCAGGTGCAAAATGCGAAGCAAATGCATAAGGCAATCCAAAGTGAGCCGCTAGTTGAGCACCATACAAGCTAGAACCTAATATCCAAATCGGCACCTCGGTATCCACACCTGGAATAGCCTTCACAGCCTGCCCCTCCTGAATGGGGCCAAAGTAATGTTGCAGCTCGCGTACATCCTGCGGAAAACGGTCGTCACTTCCAAGCAAATCTCTTCGTAAAGCTCTGGCCGTCATTTGATCCGTCCCTGGCGCACGCCCCAAGCCCAGCTCGATCCTACCAGGATAAATGGATGCCAAAGTACCAAATTGTTCTGCGATCACTAAGGGGGCATGGTTTGGCAACATCACGCCACCAGACCCAACGCGAATAGTTTTTGTCCCGCCAGCAATGTAGCCAATCAAAACTGCAGTAGCGGAGCTGGCGTTACCTGTCATATTGTGGTGCTCGGCCACCCAGTAGCGGGTATAACCTAAAGCCTCCGCATGCTGGGCAACATCTAAAGAGTTCCGCAAGGCATCCGCAGCAGTAAATCCCTGGGGGATCGGAGATATATCTAGAATGGAGTACGGTACGCAATTTGCCATCCATAGATCATACTAAGAAAGTGCTTTTTTGACATGAGTAAAACAAAGATGCTAAAGATGGTAGACGCTGATGACGGCCTGTTTAAGCCAGGTAGTAAGCTAAGGCATATTAAGACGGGTGGCTTTTATAAGGTGATCTTACTTGCTAACGTTGAAGCTAATCTAGAGCCAGCCTACGTTTATGAATCCCTCCAGTCAAACGACTTTTGGATCAGACCAAAAGCGGAGATGGAAGATGGCCGATTTGAATTGATTCATGCTTAAGCCAAAGGCAGAGAAATTGACATGACTGAAGATCGCATCACCAACCTAGAAATCAAACTCAGCTTTACAGAAG
Organism: Burkholderiaceae bacterium; assembly: GCA_947457745.1. Lineage (GTDB taxonomy): Bacteria > Pseudomonadota > Gammaproteobacteria > Burkholderiales > Burkholderiaceae > Polynucleobacter. The sequence continues at coordinate 11,632 of CANGWT010000002.1, forward strand.
ATTTGATTGATCAACTTAATCAAACGATCTACAAGCAGCAGCAGCAAATTGAATTTCTGTATCGTGAGCTCAAATCTATCAAGGAGCAGGCTAGCAGCGGGGATAGCGCAGATAATAGCAGCCCAAAAGATGAAATACCTCCACACTATTAAAGCCCTGATAAAATTTGATATAGATAACGCAGCTCTTGTAAATAAGGACACTCATCATGGGTAACTTAGTACCGTTTTTAGTCCAATGGGGCTTAACTTCCCTATCCCTCTGGGTTGCCAGCTATCTTTTTAGTGGCTTACGCTTTGCAGATGGTGGCTCACTTTTAATTGCCGCCCTACTACTTGGATTCGCGAACGCAGTAGTGAAGCCCCTATTAATCCTCTTTACGCTGCCACTGACCGTCCTCACTATGGGATTGTTTCTACTGGTTGTGAATGCCTTAGTTCTAATGATGGTGTCTGCACTGGTGAGTGGCTTTACGATTTCTAGCTTCTGGACCGCACTCTTTGCCAGCATCTTTATTTCTTTATTTAGCCTCTTTATTAGCGGTTTGTTGTTTTAAATAGTTAGCTACTAATCTCAAATTGCATCAATAATCTATTTAGCTTGAGCTTATTCACAACTGTACTGTTTTAGTGTGGCAAGTTAGGATTTGGATTGAAGCAACCCGCAGATCTTCAACAAAAATCAAAAAAACAATTGTTTTTTGACCCTTGATACCGCAAGGTAAATCCCCATATAGTTATAAGCAAAAGTCGATAGAACTGAAGTAAGATTACTTGGTGCTCTAAGCACATTAACTACCAATAGGAAGGGTAATAGACCATGGCTACAAAGAAGTCTCCAGCAAAAAAGAAAGTAGCTACTAAGGTGGTAAAAAAAGCCCCTGCAAAGAAAGCCGTTAAAAAAGTTGCCGCTAAGAAAGTGGTAGCAAAAAAGGCCGTAAAGAAGGTAGTGAAAAAATCAGTTGCCAAGAAAACGGTTAAAAAGGTAGCGACAAAGAAGCCCGCAGCCAAAAAGCCTGCCCCAAAGAAGACCGCTAAGAAATCCCCTAAAGCAGTAGCACCCAAGAAATTAAAAGTTGATCAGTACGGACTCGAAGAAGATGATGAGTTCTTCGGCTTGTACTTTGCCAAATCGACCAACAAGGGTTTAGTTGAAGTAAAACCTTGCACCTTCTCGCTAATGTATTGGTGGAAAGGCTTACTTGGCTATCCTGACATGATTGAAATTTCTAAAGATAGCAATACTGCAATGTTGCAGTTTGAATCTACCTTTGGCGGTGGTGATTCTGGTGAGACAGAGTTGACAGAGAAAGATGTGTTCGATGTTGACCACATCATTGAAGTTGACGAACAAGAGCAGCTAATTTCTCTCTACTCTTATGTTCCTATTCCCGTACCAGAAAAGCTGATTGGTGCATTAGGCCTCTCTATTTTGAATATTAATCCAGAAACCCGTTATGGCAGCCTTGAGATTTGCTCTACCGACAACGAAGAAGGTGCGAATGAGCACTTCCTACGCTATCGCGCAGCTACTTATTTACGTGGCGTGAAATCTGGCAAGGTTGAAGCCATTGAAAGTATGGTCACCAATGGTTCAGAGTTCTTTGGCTTGGCTTTAGATGCAATGTGCGTTAATAAATCGATTAAGAAATGGTTGCTGAGCTAAGCAGTATTACTTAATAGGTATTACACATAAAAATGTAGGTCATAGGAAAGCGGTCGTTCACTGTTTTACGAGTTTCGACAATAGTGGCGCTTCGCTTTCCTAGTTTTTTACACTCCTCCGCTGCGGCTGCCTGAGCCTCAGCATCTTTAGCGGATTTGGGGGCATGTACCCCAACGGTTCCATCGGACTGTCGATAGACTCCAAATTCGCTTGGTGGTGTTGCGCAGGCCATCATAGCCATTGAGACAGTAAGCGCTAGAGCAATCGATTTCACTTATAACCAACTCGATCAAGCAAACGTTGCGCAGCGATTTGATTCTTGCCAATCGCCGCAATGGAGATATTTTCCGGTTTAAATGGGCCCAACATTTTGAGGCCTTCATTTTCAATTTTGACTGACTTTACAACAGGCCACTCATTGTTACCATTAGCAAAATACTCTTGTGCAGAATCACTTGCCAAGTATTCAAGGAATTGTTTTGCAGCCTGTGGATGTGGCGCACTTTTAGCAACCCCACCCCCCGCAATATTGATGTGTGCGCCAGTTGTCTGCTGATTTGGCCAAATGAATCCAATCTTAGAAACAATGGCCTGGTCTTCTGGCTTGGTTGAGCGTAAGAGCCTGACCAAGTAATACGAATTTGTTAAAGCTACACCACATTCGCCTGAGGCTACCGCCTTGATTTGATCGGTATCGCCGCCTCTTGGAGGGCGAGCCATATTGGCCACCATGCCCTTTGCCCACTCCTCGGTAGCAGCCTCCCCACGACGTTCAATCATGGCGCCAATTAATGACAACATGTAGGGATGGGCACCTGAGCGAGTACAAACCTTGCCCTTATTGATGGGCTCAGCTAACTTCTCATAAGTGTCAACGTCTTGTGGATTTACTTTTGCTTTGTTGTAGACCACGAGACGCGCTCTAGTTGAAAAACCAAACCAAGTTGACCCTTCTGGCTCGGACTGTGAGTGCAAGTTTGCTGGGATACGGCTCCCCAAATACTTTGACTGTATTGGTTTAAAGAAGCCATCAATTTGCGCACGCCACAATCGAGCTGCGTCCACCATCAAAATCACATCTGCTGGACTATTAGCGCCTTCACTTTTTAATCTTTCCGCTAAGGCATTGTCATCGGCCTCAATGCGGTTGATCTTAATGCCTGTCTTTTTAGTGAAGTCACTGTAAAGTGCCTCATCAGTTTGATAGTGACGGGCTGAGTAGAGATTGAGTTCCTTTGCTTCCTGAGCATGCAAGGGCAAAGCCAGAAAAGCGCTCAACAACAATCCAAAGTTGCCTAGGAATTTTCTTATTAACGGGTTTGCCATTGCTGTATTCGCGATCAGAATTAGATTCAATCTAATGTATCACAAATACGAATGATTATCAATTAGGATTTGGAAATGACCCTTGAAAGCAGCAGGACTGGAAAAAGCCCAACCAAAACAATGGTTAAGGAAGGCAATGCCAATTCAGCGAGACGCTCATCTGCGGCCAGCTGATAGGTTGCAACAGCCAGGGTGTCAAAGTTAAATGGGCGCAATAAGAGTGTTGCAGGTAACTCTTTCATGACATCCACAAAGACAAAGAGGCCCGCAGTAATTAGGCTACGCTTCAGTAATGGCACATGAACCCGCTTCAAAATCTGCATTCTAGAAAGCCCTAGGAGCGCCGCTGAAGCATCCATAGAGGGTGTGATACGCGCCAGACCCGCCTCCACACTCTGCAAACTAGAAGAAAGAAAGCGGACTAGGTACGCATAGATCAGGACCAACATACTGGCAGACATCCACCAAGCAAGCTGAAAAATTTCTAGAAAAGAAAGGATGCCAATAGCTAAGACCGCGCCAGGTAAAGCATAACCAAAACCTAGCAATCGATTAACCCAGCTTAAGCGTGCATTCATTCTCACCGAGTAAGCAAAAAATATGGCGAGCGCAACAGAGATAAGTGCTGTCAAAATCGAAACCAATAGAGAATTACTCAGCCAATCTAGATATCGAATATCGATCGTAAGGCCTTGTTTGAAGAGTAATTGCAAGAGCGCAAATGCAGGTATCAAAAATCCGCACAAGAGTGTAGCGCCACAAAATGCGAATGCAAAAAAAGCTTTCTTGCCTTGCAGAGACTTCGCGAGTGGCTTACCCCGTGTTGCAGAGGCATAACGTAACTTTGATCTACTACTTTGCTCAATAAAGAAAATAAGTAAGACAAAGCTAAGGAGGCTTAAGGCAAGCTGCACTGCCGCTACTCGGTCTCCAAATGAGAGCCAAGCCTTAAAGATACCGGTTGCAAAAGTCTGAACGCCAAAGTAAGAGACGGCACCAAAATCAGCTAGTACCTCCATGAGCGCAAGGGCCATGCCCGCAAAGATGGCTGGCCTTGCCATGGGTAATACCAATTTCACAAATCCTTGAAGTGGGCTGTAGCCAAGCGTCTCTGAAACCTCAATCAATCGACCGCTGCGCTCTAAGAATGCCGTACGAGTTATGAGATAAACATAAGGAAAGAGACAAAATGAAAAGGACCAAATAGCCCCACTCAAGGATCTTGGATCCGGAAAGAACCAGAGTGCATCGACTCCCAGTACAGCGCGCAGCGTACTCTGTATCGGCCCTGAAAACTGTAAGAGATCAACAAAGAGGTAAGCCATGACATAAGTGGGAACTGCCAAAGGCAGAATGAGGGCCCACTCAAATATTTTTTTTCCTGGAAAATCATAGCTTGCAATGATCCAAGCATTACCCACCCCGAGGATAAATACCCCAACTCCGACGCCAAGAATAAGCGCTAAGGTCGAGGCAATATAGCCGCCCAGCACAAAGTTCCATAAATGACTGAGGGTGCCGGTGGCTAGCAACTCCTTCCCAGGGAATAGAAAAGGCGCTGCCAGGCCAAAGAGGGGCAAAAATAACAACAGGGCAAGTGGCACCACAATACGATTCATGAAATCGGCAATCCGTTTAGACTCTAGCTATGTATTAAACCACTAGCATTAATGAGAAAATTATAGAGATGAACTCTGCTCGTACGCTGCTTTCGATCAAAGAATTAGAAATCGACTACCCCAGTCGAGATGGACAAGGTCGTGTTACTGCGGTTAAAGACCTTAATCTCGATCTAGCTCAAGGTGAGATTGGCTGCTTATTGGGTTCATCTGGCTGTGGAAAATCTACCGTCTTGAGAACGATTTGTGGGTTTGAACCCGTTAAAGCAGGAAAAATCCTCCTGCGCAATCAGGTGGTCAGCTCAACTTCTATTCATCTCCAACCCAACCAAAGAAAAGTTGGCATGGTCTTTCAGGACTTCGCCCTCTTCCCCCATCTCAATGTTTTAGAGAATATTGCTTTCGGCTTGCAACACCTATCAAGTAATGAAAGATCTGGAGTGGCCATGGAGTGGCTTAAGCGGGTTTCGCTATCCGACAAAGCCGATGCATATCCTCATGAGCTCAGTGGCGGCCAACAACAGCGTGTGGCACTAGCCAGGGCAATGGCACCAGAGCCAGACTTAATTTTGCTTGATGAACCCTTCTCTAGTTTAGATATTGAGCTTAGAGAGCGTCTTGCAGGCGAGATGCGAGAAATCCTCAAGGCAAACAACATTACCGCCCTACTAGTAACTCATGATCAATTTGAAGCCTTTGCCATTGCTGACAAAGTCGGCGTCATGACGGATGGCAAAGTACTACAGTGGGATGTCCCATATGAGTTGTATCACAAACCAGCCAATCGCTATATTGCCGACTTTATTGGGCGTGGGGTATTTCTGAAGGGTGTCGTCCAAGCTAACAACAAAGTCAGAATTGAGTTAGGTGAACTTGATCTAGAAGAAGATCGTAGCGCTGAAGTTGGGAAAGAAATCGATGTGCTCTTGCGCGCGGATGACATTCAGCATGATGACCATAGCACTCTGCTAGCAGAGGTTGTGCGCAAGACCTTTAGAGGGGCTGACTTCTTGTATACGCTCAAGCTCGCATCCGGTATTGAGATTTTTGCTTTTGTACCCAGCCACCATGATCATGCGATTGGTGAAAAGATTGGCATACACCTAGTAGCTGATCACGTTGTGACCTTCAGCGAATAAAGAAGCGCTACACAAGAGTAGTCGAAAAATACCTCATGACATCAACAGCTTGCATAGAATTAAAAGATCTCCGACTGAATACGCAAATTGGAACCTATGCGCTCGGCGCTAGCATCCCTGATCAACATCTACTGAATCTGACCTTATGGATCAGCGCTAAACTGATTTTGATTGCAGAAGATCTTATGGCCCAGGTGTTCGACTACGATCCCCTTATCCTTGAAATCGATCGCCTGGCTGTCGATGGGCATTACGAGACTCAAGAAAGATTAGTCACTAGGATCGTTGAGGCATGTGCTCACTATTCGGAAATTGAGTCTCTAGAAATTAGTCTCAGGAAAACTCCCGTGCGGGAGAGCTCAGGCTTTCTGGGGATCAAGCTACACCTTGATGAAACCAGTCTGACTAGTATAAGAACAACATTAGCTTAGACGCTTAAGTCTCTTCCTCAAGGACATCTACGAGATGGTCATACTTTAGAAAATTTTCACGATGTCTTCTGTAGTACAAAAGGCCTTCATTCAGACTGGCCACAGTAGCACCCTGCTCTCGCATTTTGTCCCAAAGATTCCAATCCTCTTGCGGATGAATACCATCAGCATATCTCTCCTTGTAACCCACCTGCTGGCCCAGATAGGTTCGATACATCATCGAACCATGGTGCTTTCCTTCGCGGTCCCAGTAGAGATCTCCTTGATGAGACCTAGTCTCGCCAGGAACACGGTCATGAATCTCTTCCTTTAACTCGCCAGTAACCACAATGTCATAAGTAACGATATCTGCACGAGCATTGGATAGCAGCTCAATTGCATCTGATCTAAGCCAATTATCAGCGCCAATGAAAAGGACGTATTCTGTATCAACTCCCATCAGCACATCATGAAAGTTATCCACAGTACCTAAATTCTGAGACCTAAGAATATATTCAATATCGGGGTATAAGTTAGGCAAGTGACTGCAATCATGCGCTCCATCATCGACAAATAGAATTCTGGCGGGAGCTTTTGTTTGAGATAGCAGGGACTCAATGCAGTGCGCTGCAAGATGGCCGTACTTATAGGAGGCGATAACAACAGTAATCATATTGCTGGGCATTAGAACATGAAAGTATGATGTCCGAATGAAGTCCTGCTTTAAACCCCCTACAATAAGCATATGTTGATACAAATCGCCAACCTTCTCCTCCAAGTCCTCGTTAGCATTGTTGCGGGAGCATGTCTCCTGAGGTGCTATCTCCAGTGGCTCGCATTTAATCTAGGATCAGGCCAAAGCAGAACTATTGGCGCATACGTGCTTCCACTGAGCAATTGGATCGTGATCCCACTTCGCAAGCTGATCCCAAGTATTGGTCGTTTTGATGTCGCCAGCTTTTTAGCCGCTTACCTACTGGTCGTAGGAAAGACAGCAATACTTTTACTGCTCTCAGGAGCTACTCTAACCGACCTATCCTGGCTCCTCTTAGCCTGGATCGACCTAGTAGATCTGATTCTTTCAGGATTGATTGGCTTAGTTTTTGCGAGCGTCATTCTATCTTGGGTTGGTGCTGGCTCCCAGATTCAGTTCTTGGTCTCGCTGCTAGTTGAGCCCCTGCTGGCACCAATTAGAAAAGCAATACCCAACCTCGGAGCCCTAGATTTATCACCCCTACTGCTGCTGCTCATCTTGCAAGTTCTGCAGATTGTGGTGAGTAATCTTAGGTGACTACTTAAGTCTAGGTAGCCTCAAGATACTCCTGAATGACCTTGATAAAGTGTTCACCATAACGCTCTAACTTAGCCTGCCCGACCCCGCCAATATGACTGAATTGATCTAAGGTAGTGGGGGTAGATTTCACCATCTCCTGCAAGGAGCTGTCATGAAAAATTACATAAGGCGGCACCCCTTGTTCGCGTGCTAGTTCAGTCCGCTTGGCCTTGAGTGCCTCCCACAGTTTTTCATCTGCAATATTGCTAAAGGGATGTGTAGAACCCTTCCTTGCCCCAGACTTCGTAGCCTTGCTTTTGGAATAGCCCGTTTCTTTTCGCAGCCAAACTTCTTGCTCTCCACGCAGTACAGGCAAAGCAATACTATCTTCCAACTTTAAGCCACCATGCAATGCAATGTCTGCATCTAAATATCCGCCAGCTACCAATTGACGATAGATACTATTCCACTGGGCTTGATTGAGTTCTGCACCAATACCAAATGTACTCACTTGCTCATGAAAATATTGCTTCACTCTGGGGGTTACTTTGCCCAACAGCACATCAATTAAATGGGTCACACCAAAGCGTTGGCCTGTGCGATACACACATGACAATGCTTTTTGTACCTCCTGTGTGGCATTCCAAGTGGCTACTGGTTCTAGGCAGTTATCGCAGTTACCACAGCTACCTGGATGCATCTCTCCAAAATAGCGCAGGATCGTTTGATGTCGGCATGTCGTGGATTCGCAATAGCCCAGCAAAGCATTAAGCTTTTGGCGCTCTACTCTCTTACGATCTTCAGAAGCTTCACCGGCATCAACCATTTGCCGCAAGCTAACCACATCCCCAAATCCATAGGCCATCCAGGCATTTGCAGGTAAGCCATCGCGCCCTGCCCGTCCAGTTTCTTGGTAATAGCCTTCCATACTTTTGGGTAGATCTAGATGGGCCACAAAGCGGACGTTGGGCTTATCAATACCCATACCAAACGCTACAGTTGCAACCATGATGACGCCTTCTTCACGCAAGAAGCGTTTTTGATTTGCGCTGCGTGTTTCCACGCTAAGACCTGCGTGATAAGGCATGGCATCCCACCCGCGGTCTTGCAACCATTGCGCAGTCTCTTCTACACTGCGACGCGATAGACAGTAAATAATTCCAGAGTCATCGGCGTGCTCAGCATCTAAAAAGTGCTCTAACTGTTGTTTAGCACTCTGCTTTTGCAGAACTCGATACTTAATATTGGGACGATCAAAGCTAGAGACAAACTGCTCGGCAGATTCGAGTGAAAGACGTTCTACAATTTCTGCGCGGGTTGGCGCATCCGCAGTAGCTGTTAGAGCGATACGAGGCACTTTGGGAAAGCGCTCATGTAAAACAGTGAGCTGACGATATTCTGGGCGGAAATCATGACCCCATTGCGAAACGCAGTGTGCTTCATCAATAGCAAACAAGGCAATTCCAGGCCCCAAATGAAGTCGATCAAGCATGGATAGAAAACCTGGGTTCATTAGACGCTCTGGTGCCACATAGATCAAATCAAGATCTCCAGCCAACAATTGAGCGCTTACCTGCTGTGATGTTGCTGCATCTAGACTGGAGTTTAGAAATGAAGCTTTAACACCCAACTGAGTCAGCGCATCCACTTGATCTTGCATCAATGCAATTAGAGGTGAAACCACCACCCCTACACCGCAGCGTACAAGGGAGGGAATTTGATAACACAGCGACTTACCGGCGCCTGTAGGCATGAGGACCAAAGCATCACCACCAGCAACTACATGCTTAACAATAGATTCCTGAGCACCGCGAAATTGATCAAAGCCAAAAACATCGTGAAGTACTTGCTGACTCGATTGCAACAGTAATACTCCTTTGAAATAAAAAGCCCCACGTCATGGCGGGGCTTGATGAATATCTTTTCTATATTTACAAATACAGAATCTGGTTGGCGGAGAGGGTGGGATTCGAACCCACGGTACCTTTGACAGTACGCTTGATTTCGAGTCAAGTACATTCGACCACTCTGCCACCTCTCCGAACCGAATGATGATTATAGCTTTCGGGGACCTCTTTGAATTTCTAACCCTTTTAGTTAAAGAGATTTAAGCACTTCCAAACCACCTAAGTAAGGTCGCAAGGCTTTCGGTATAGCGATGCTGCCATCGGCCTGCTGGCAGTTCTCTAAAAGAGCAACACCAGTTCTTCCAACCGCAAGCCCAGAACCATTTAAGGTGTGAACCAACTCGGGCTTACCTTGTCCAGATTTATATCTCGCCTGCATACGTCTTGCCTGGAAATCGCCCATATTGGAGCAAGAGCTAATTTCACGATACGCATTTTGTGATGGGATCCAGACCTCAAGGTCATAGGTCTTTGTGCTTCCAAAGCCCATATCGCCAGTACAGAGTAATACTTTTCGATAAGGCAGCTCTAGTAGCTCTAAAACCTTTTCTGCGTGTGCAGTTAACTCTTCAAGTAGCTGCATTGAGTCTTCTGGCTTTGCAATTTGTACGAGCTCTACTTTTTCAAACTGATGCTGACGAATCATGCCACGCACATCACGTCCATAGCTTCCAGCCTCTGATCTAAAGCATGGGGTATGGGCAACGAATTTGAGTGGCAATTCCTCAGCCACTGTAATGGTGTCACGCACTAGATTGGTAACTGGTACTTCCGCTGTAGGGATGAGATAAAAGTTTTCAACTTTTGCTTCGCCTGACCCATCCTCACCACCCATCTGGCGAGGGACCTTAAATAAGTCCTCTTCAAACTTAGGCAACTGACCAGTACCACGCATAGATGCGGCATTTACCATGAGGGGAAGGTAGAGCTCTTCGTAGCCATGTTGAGTTGTATGCAGATCGATCATGAATTGCGCTAAGGCACGATGCAGTCTAGCAATCGGTCCTTTGAGGACCACAAAGCGTGAGCCGCTAATCTTTGCAGCAGATTCAAAATCAAGACCTAATGGTGCGCCCAAGTCCACATGATCCTTCACGGGAAATGAGAACTCTGGGATAACACCCCAGCGCTTAACTTCCTTATTCTCTGTCTCGTCTTTACCTACTGGAACCACCTCATCCGGCAGATTTGGAATACCCATTAAGAAGTCTGCAATCTCCGCTTGCAAAACTACTAAGCGCGCTGCGCCTGATTCCATATCGACGTTAATCTGCGTTGCTTGCGCCATCTCAGCAGCTGCATCTTCCCCTTTTCCTTTTTTCATGCCAATGGCTTTAGCCAACTGGTTGCGCTTAGCCTGCAATTCCTCAGTACGAGTTTGCAAGGATTTACGCTCGGACTCTAAGGCGTTGAACCTCTCAACATCGAGTTGGAATTTACGAGTGGCTAAACGGGCAGCAACGGCTGCGATATCTTTACGGAGTAATTGCGGATCAATCATGTAATGCTCTATTAGTTAATGGATATATACGTTAGTTTAAGCGTAAGACCTCTGCGCCGGCAGGCGGCACAAAGGTAAAGCGATTGGCAGGGAGATTGACGTTGAGCTGGATCTTATCCAGCGTGACCAAAACCACACTTCCTAAGCCGTCAATGAGCTCTAGTGCTTTGGGTAGGCCATTGGCCATTCCAACTGAGATCTTGGTATACGGCAGGTCGTTACCATTTTTTGTATTGGGGATTTTCTTGGGCACCAGAGCAACCCATTTCATACCCAGACGATCTTCACCATCAACTAAATCAAAGTGCTGATCTAAAGAAGTCTCCCCAAATAGGATTGCAGCAGGAGTAGTTGCTAAAGCTTGACCTGCAGACCTAAAGGTAGCTTGATTTAAATCCTTATCCCACATAATAAGTTGCTTGCCATCGGCAATCAATTTTTGCTCATACGGCTTTTGGGTATCCCAAATAAATCGACCTGGGCGCTGAAATACAAAACGCCCTTGTGTTTGGCGAACGACTTTTAAACCTTTGTCTTGCGGCTCATTAGCTTTGGGTGCGCGCAACTGCTGCTGTACAAATTCCCCCTCAGCAGTTTTAGAATTGCGCACAAAGTGACGCAACTGCTCGGCCCCACTCTCGCTCTGCGCAAATACTATATTGGGAAATAAGAATACTGTGAGCCCTAAAGCCACTACCGAGAAAAATCTACACAAGGGGATGGCCTCATTCAGAAGGACGATGAAGGATTTCGCGATTACCGCCATTACCCATCTTGGAAACTAAGCCGGCTTTCTCCATATCCTCGAGTAAGCGGGCTGCGCGGTTATAACCAATGCGTAAGTGACGCTGAACCAAAGAGATCGATGGGCGCTTATTTTCTAAAACAATAGCTACTGCTTGGTCATACAAAGGATCAGCTTCGCCACCGCCTTCACCGGTTAGAGCGTCGATAGTCGATTCGTCAGCGCCTTCTAGAACGCCATCAATGTAGTTAGCCTCACTCTTCTCTTTGAGCCACTCGACCACGCGATGAACCTCGTCGTCAGAAACAAAGGCGCCATGGACGCGAACTGGTAAGCCAGTTCCTGGCGCCATATAGAGCATGTCACCCATACCAAGCAGCGCTTCAGCACCCTGTTGATCCAGAATCGTACGACTATCGATCTTGCTGCTCACCTGGAATGAAATGCGAGTTGGTACGTTAGCCTTAATCAGGCCGGTAATCACATCCACGCTAGGACGTTGCGTTGCTAAGACCAAATGAATACCTGCAGCACGTGCCTTTTGAGCAATCCGGGCAATTAACTCTTCGATCTTCTTACCGGAGACCATCATCAAATCAGCCAACTCATCAATCACGATGACAATCACGGGGGCTTTATAGATTGGCTCCGGATCATCTGGAGTCAAGCTAAACGGATTGGTGAGCTTCTCACCTTTTTCTTCAGCCTCTAAGATTTTTTTATTGAAGCCGGCTAGGTTACGTACGCCAAACTTACTCATCAGCTTATAGCGACGCTCCATCTCATTTACGGCCCAATTGAGAGCGTTAAACGCTTGCTTCATGTCAGTAACCACTGGACATAAGAGATGCGGAATCTTGTCGTACATTGCCATCTCGAGCATCTTCGGATCAATCATGATCAGACGCACTTCATCTGGCTTCGCCTTAAAGAGGATGGACAGAATCATAGCGTTGATACCAACGGACTTACCGGCACCAGTAGTACCCGCAACTAAGCAGTGTGGCATCTTTGCTAGGTCAGCAACAACGGGGCTACCTGAAATATCCTTACCCAAAGCAAGGGTCAAGTTAGAGTGGCTGTCGTTATAAACCTGAGAACTCAAAATCTCTGATAGGTAAACCGATTGTCGTGTTGGATTTGGTAACTCCAAGGCCATACAAGTTTTGCCTGGAATGGTTTCTACCACACGCATGCTCACCACGCCTAACGAGCGCGCTAAGTCACGTGAGAGATTGACAATCTGACTACCCTTTACACCAACAGCGGGATCAATTTCGTAACGAGTTACCACTGGACCTGGATAGGCTGCGATGACTTTCACTTCTACGTTGAACTCAGCTAACTTGCGTTCGATTAAGCGAGAAGTAAATTCCAAGACATCTGCTGAAATTGTTTCTTTTACTTCTGGTACAGGATCCAGTAGAGCCAAGGGCGGCAATTCTGAATCCGGAATATCCACAAATAGTGGCTGCTGTTTTTCACGCTCCACACGGGCGCTCTTCGGAATTTCTACTGGAGCACGAACAATCTGCACCGGCTTAGCAATTTCCACCCGCCCGCGAAACTCTTCAACGAACTCTTCGCGCTCTTCAGCAGCCGCTTCACCTAATTTGCGATCTTCTTCGCTATCGCGACGCTCACGTATACGGTTGTAAGCAAGCTCAAGTGAGCGCCCTACTTTTTCAGCCACATCCAACCAAGAAAAGTGCAGAAATAAAGATAGTCCAGAACACAGAGTAAATAGCAACACTAGGGTGGAGCCCGTAAAACCTAGAGTCATCTGCAAGGGATCGCCAATGAGCTCTCCCAAAATACCGCCAGGAGGCCTAGGAAGCTCCCAGGCTAGAGAATGCATGCGAATAGACTCCAAAGCCATGCTACTCAATAAAGTCAGCCCAAACCCCAACCAACGCACTAACAAAGAATCTGGTTTGGCATCTGGATCTGGCGGAAGAGGAGTGCTCCAAAGCTCACGCCAGCCAGTGAGAACTCGGCGGCCAAAAAGCATGACCCACCAAAATGCAGAAATACCGAAGATGTAGAGCAATAAGTCAGCCAAATAGGCTCCAAAACGCCCACCCAGGTTCTTGGGAGCCTCAAAGCTGGCATGGGACCAAGCTGGATCTGCTTTGGAATAAGTCACCAAAATAGCCAATAAACCCAAACAAAGCCCAAGAGAGATAAACCAACGGGCTTCTAAAAGGAGGCGGGGCATCCTACCCTGCCCTTGATTCTCAGGGGGCTGGGGGCCTAAGGGAGTTTTTGACTTTGGGTATACGGTTCTTGCCATGTTCTACCGATTGTAATCAAGCAATCCTATAATTTGAATATGACTACAAATACCCCAAAACACTCCAAAGTCCTCATCCTCGGTTCAGGCCCTGCCGGCTACACAGCTGCGGTGTATGCAGCTCGAGCCAATTTGAGCCCCACCCTCGTCACTGGCCTCGCACAAGGCGGCCAATTAATGACCACTACGGATGTAGAGAACTGGCCGGCTGACCCAGATGGCGTCCAAGGTCCAGAGCTTATGGATCGTTTTTTAAAGCATGCTGAACGCTTCAACACCAATATCATCTTTGATCATATTCACACTGCTGCTCTGACTGAAAAGCCAATCCGATTGGTTGGTGACTCCGGGACATACACCTGTGATGCTTTAATCATTTCTACAGGCGCTTCCGCTCAATATATTGGCCTTCCAAGTGAAGAAGCATTTATGGGTCGTGGCGTTTCTGGATGCGCAACTTGTGATGGATTCTTCTACCGCAATCAAGATGTTTGCGTAGTCGGTGGTGGTAACACTGCTGTTGAAGAGGCGCTCTACCTTACTGGGATTGCCAAAAAAGTTACGGTGATTCATCGGCGCGATAAATTCCGCGCAGAGCCTATTCTCAATGACCGACTCATGGCCAAAGTAGCTGAAGGCAAAGTCGAGCTCAAATTGAACTCCACACTCGATGAAGTCTTGGGCGATGAAAAAGGTGTCACTGGTGTTCGCATTAAAAAAGCCGATAGCAGCACAGAAGATATCGCTGTAACTGGTGCCTTTATTGCGATTGGCCACAAACCCAATACCGAGCTATTTATTGGTCAGCTCGATATGAACAACGGCTACATCAAGACACACTCCGGTTTGGAAGGCAATGCTACTGCTACCAACATCCCTGGCGTATTTGCAGCAGGCGATGTCCAGGACCATATTTACCGTCAAGCTATTACTAGTGCAGGCACTGGATGTATGGCTGCATTAGATGCCCAGCGCTACTTGGAGACTTTGGAGTAACACAGACTAAGCAAGGGACCAAATAAAAATGCCTAGCATTGCTAGGCATTTTTATTTACATTTTATTCTTCTAAATTGTCAGCGGCTCACCACTGGTAATAGCGGCACGATCAACAATGCCACGATGTTAATAATTTTGATGAGTGGGTTTACTGCAGGACCAGCAGTATCTTTGTAGGGGTCACCGACAGTATCACCAGTGACCGCAGCCTTGTGGGCCTCAGAACCTTTACCGCCAAAATGGCCTTCTTCAATATATTTCTTGGCGTTATCCCAAGCGCCGCCACCAGTGCACATAGATATTGCGACAAACAAGCCCGTCACAATCGTGCCCATCAGCAAGCCACCCAAAGCAGCGGGTCCCAGTAAGAGACCTACTGCGATAGGAGCCACTACGGGTAAAAGTGAAGGAACAATCATTTCCTTGATCGCGGCTGAGGTCAACATATCTACTGCTTTGCCGTACTCGGGTTTTGCAGTACCCTCCATAATTCCTGGGATCTCACGGAACTGACGGCGGACCTCTTCAACCACTGCACCAGCACAACGCCCGACCGCTTCCATTGCCATCGCACCAAACAAATATGGAATCATGCCACCAATAAAGAGGCCGATGATTACCATATGATCCGAGAGATCAAATGACACTTGCTGACCAATAGCCTCCAGCGCGTGGGTGTAATCCGCAAAGAGAACTAGCGCAGCAAGACCTGCTGAACCAATCGCATATCCCTTGGTTACGGCCTTGGTCGTATTGCCCACCGCATCCAATGGATCTGTAATGTCACGAACCGATTGCGGCATGCCAGCCATCTCTGCAATACCACCGGCATTATCTGTAATCGGACCATAGGCATCAAGAGCCACCACAATGCCAGCCATAGACAGCATCGCAGTCGCTG
>CANGWT010000003.1 GCA_947457745.1 Burkholderiaceae bacterium
GGTCTAGTAGTTCATACCGCTGGCTGGCCATTAGAGAGCGATACCTATGGCGGCTCATTCTTGTATCACTTAGGTGATAACAAAGTTGCTGTTGGCTTGGTAGTGGGTCTTTCTTATAAGAACCCTTACCTCTCGCCGTTTGAAGAGTTCCAACGTTATAAGTTGCATCCAAAGATTCGTGAAACCTTTGAAGGTGGTAAGCGCCTGGCCTATGGTGCTAGAGCACTGACAGCTGGTGGCTTAAATAGTCTACCTAAAACAGTTTTTCCCGGTGGCGCACTGATTGGATGTGATGCTGGATTCTTAAATGCCTCACGCATCAAAGGTAGTCATGCTGCAATTAAGACCGGCATGCTGGCTGCACAAGCTGCAGTTGCCGCCCTTTCTGAGAATCGTTCTGCTGATGTCTTGGCTGCATATCCAAGTGCCTTTAAAAATAGCTGGCTACATACCGAGCTAAGCCAAGCGCGCAACTTTAAGCCATGGATGTCTAAAGGACTCTACCTTGGTACTCTCATGGTGGGCCTTGAGCAAAAAGTCTTGGGTGGCAATATGCCTTGGACCATTCATGTAAAACATGCAGACCACGAATGCCTAGAACCAGCAGCACAGCATCAAGTGATTGACTATCCGAAGCCGGATGGCAAGATTACTTTTGATCGCCTCTCATCCGTATTTATCTCCAATACCAATCATGCTGAGAACCAACCTATCCATCTCACCTTAAAAAATGCGTCGGTAGCAGTGAACTTGAATCTCAAAACTTATGCAGGCCCAGAGCAACGCTACTGTCCTGCTGGTGTGTATGAATATGTAGAAAAAGAGGGGCAACCGCAGTTACAAATTAATTCGCAAAACTGTGTGCATTGTAAGACTTGTGATATCAAGGATCCAAGTCAGAACATTGTTTGGATTACCCCAGAAGGTGGTGGCGGCCCAAACTACGGATCAATGTAAAGACTACTAATTCAGTTACCTAGCGGGGTAGTGGCGAGGACGCAATTTACCAATCGCCATGCCGCCTAGACCGCAGGCCAAAGCCGCCATCACAAATACATTGCGGGGCTCAGTAGCATCCCATAACCAACCAGCCAGCAAGCCGCCTAGCGTTCCGCCTAAGCCATACGACACGGTTGCCATTAAAGCTTGTCCTCGCGCCTGCAATGAGCCAGTAAACCAACGCTGCAATAGTTTTGTAGCAGCACTGTGGTGAGCGCCAAAAGTACCCGCATGCATGAGCTGAGCTAAAATCAGCACCCAAGTTAGTGGGAAGAAGGCCATCAAGATAAATCGAAACACGCCAATACCAAAAGCGATTTGCAAAACGACTTCGGCATCTAAGCGACTAAGCACTTTGCTCTGGAAATAAAAGAAGATTACTTCAGCTGCAACGCCTAAGGCCCAGAACAAGCCAATCTGAAATTTGTCGTAACCTAAATCTGCCAGGTAGAGAGAATAGAACACATACAAAGCAGCATGTGCAAAGATCATAAAAAATCCAGACAGCAAGAACCAACGTACATCCGGATTAAATAGAACAATCAGAAGCTCACCCTTGACCATCTTGCGACGCTCCATCTTAGGCTCATGCAAGCGAAAGGTCACTAATGCCAAGAATGTGAGAATCACTGTGCCCACAATGGGGTAAAGCTCAATACCCTTGCGCTGAAATAACTCACCAGCAAAGAGAACCATGGCAATAAAACCAATCGAGCCCCATAAACGCAAACGACCGTAACGCTTATCAAATGAATTGTCTTTAAACAAAGCATGCACAGTCGCCGATTCACCCAATGGCATCAAACTACTGAGGATGGTGTGCAAAACAAACATCCAAATGAAAAACGCAATGTAGCTATGCAGAAAAAAGATGGATAGAAAAGTAATTGCTGCAAGGCAAGCACAGAAACGAATAATGCCGATACGATCGGATAGATAGTCTGATAACCACCCCCAAGAGAACGGCCCCACTATGCGTGTAATTTGCAGCATGGACATTAAGACAGCTATCTCGATGACACTAAAGCCACGATCTAGAAAAAAGAGGCTGGCATATGGAGAGACTAAACCAACATAAGCAAAATATACAAAGGAAAACGACCCGAAGGCCCAACGCACTGAAGGTGTCATTTTCTTTTTGGTTTTCTGAAGTGAATTTTGTATTAATCCGTTACAGAGCCAGGACGCGCAGCCGGGATCGGCGGAACAGCATGTTTCACATCGCCGCACTGAGCGCGATGACGCAAAGCGTGGTCTATCAATACTAAGGCTAGCATCGCTTCCGCAATTGGGGTGGCACGAATACCAACACAAGGATCATGACGACCCTTAGTTTGCACAGTAATAGGCTTGCCATCTAAATCAACTGATTCTTTTGGGCTCAAAATACTGGAGGTTGGTTTGATTGCAATCGACACACGTAAATCTTGACCAGTACTGATACCGCCTAAAGTACCGCCCGCGTTATTGCTAGCAAAGCCATCTGGATGCAACTCATCGCCATGCTCACTACCGCGTTGCGCAACTGACTTAAAGCCAGAACCAATCTCAACCCCCTTCACTGCATTAATACCCATCATGGCATGCGCAATATCGGCATCTAGCTTATCAAATAAAGGCTCGCCCAATCCGATGGGCACATTGCGCGCCCGGACTTCAATCTTTGCTCCGCAAGAATCCCCTGCTTTGCGCAGCGCATCCATATATACCTCTAACTGAGGAACGATGTCGGCATTCGCTGCAAAGAAAGGATTGCTCTCAATCAGTGCCGCATCTTTAAATGGGATTTCAATTTCACCAAGTTGGCTCATGTAGCCATAAAACTCCGTGCCATATTGTTCTTTGAGCCACTTCTTGGCGATTGCGGCTGCAGCGACTACCGGAGCAGTCAATCGTGCTGAGGAGCGTCCACCACCACGAGGATCACGCAAACCATATTTGTAGTGATAAGCGTAATCGGCGTGACCAGGTCTAAATGTTTGCAGGATATTGCCGTAGTCTTGACTGCGTTGATCGGTATTCCGAATTAACAAGCCAATGGGCGCACCTGTGGTTTTGCCTTCGTATACACCAGACAGAATTTCTACCCTGTCAGCCTCTTGACGTTGAGTCACATGACGCGAGGTTCCTGGCTTGCGGCGATCCAAATCAATTTGTAAGTCTGCTTCACACAGAGACATGCCTGGAGGGCAGCCATCGACAATAGCGCCAATGGCGGGACCGTGGGATTCACCAAAAGTGGTGACAGTAAAGAGAAGGCCTAAAGTATTTCCTGACATATTGACATTATGTCATTGCTCGGGGGGCTTGGGCTAGGCTGAGCCTATGGGGTAGCTTTTTCAGCCTCTTCTGGCCAGTCACGGATATAGGCTTTGAGCATGGAGTTTTCGAAGTCCTGAGCCTCAACAACGGATTTAGCCACATCATAGAAAGAAATTACGCCCATCAACATCTTTTGATCAATCACCGGCAGGTAGCGGGCATGATCAACTAGCATCATGCGGCGGACCTCATCGATCTCCGTCTCCATAGTGCATGTCAAAGGCTTGGCATTCATGACGCTTTGAACTTTGAGATCATCTAATTTGCCATGATGTTTTGCTAAAGCTGCAATCACTTCACGGAATGTCAGGATACCGACAAGCTTGTCGTACTCCATCACTACCAATGAACCGATATCATGCTCACTCATCACCAAGACGGCAGTTTGCAAAGCAGTATCCGGAGCCACTGTAAATAGTGTGCTGCCCTTTACGCGCAGTATGTCGCAAACTTTCATTTGATCTCCAGCAATAGGTTCTTATTTAACCAATATATTCTTATGCCCCCAAGGAATCAAGAGGCATGAGAGATATTTCAGTAACGAATAACCCTAAGCAAGCCATTCCGAATACTGGGAAGATTGGCAACCAAGACTGCACCAGCCAAAGTAATCCACCAGGTCAGGTAAATCCAAATCAGCACTAAGGGGAAGATCGCAAAAGCACCATAGACCGTTTTATAAAAGGCGACATTGGTTAGAAAGAGGCCAAAGCCAAACTTCATCAACTCAAAAGACAGGGCTGCAAAGAAAGCGCCACTAAAAGCATCACGCCACTCAATGTGGGCATAAGGGAGGATTTTGTAAGCTACTGAGAATACGGCCATGGCTAAAAGTACTGGCACCACTGTTGCCACAAACCCCAAACCAAAGCTCAGAGTTTCCGTCCACCCCTCTGCCGCACTAAATAGAAGACCACTTAAGTAGATTCCAATACCCAATAAAATAGGACCCAATATGGTTGCAGAGGAATAGATCGCTACCTTTTTCAAAATTGGTCGACTTTCAGAAATACGAAAGATTTGATTAAAGGCGCTCTCAATAACTGCCAATGTCATGATCGTCGTAATCACCAAGCCGACTAAACCAATCAAGGTGAGGCCTTTGGCCTGAGCTGAAAATTGATCCAAGTAATTAAAGACCTGTTGATTTAAACCCCCGGGCATATAGGTGTCTAGTAACCAGGCCTGAAAGGCATACTTAATCCTCACCACACTAGGGAGATAGCCAATCAGAATGGAAGCCACAGTCAGCATTGGAATCAAAGAAAGCGTTGTAGTAAAGGCCAAGCTAGCAGCTACTTGCTTGAGATTTTGACCCCGGTTGCGCTCCCAGATCTCTTTTCCAAGAGAGAGCCATAATTGAGGATTCCGTATGAGGCGCATCGCCCATATCATAAGAGATAAGAGAAGAATATGAGCCAATCTGACATTTTAGTTTTGTACTATTCGCGCTATGGAGCAACTCGAGACTTAGCTCGACTTATTGCCGAAGGGATTGAGAGTGTCCCAGGCATTAACGCCAGACTGCGTACTGTTCCAGCAATTTCCACAGTATGTGAAGCTACGCAAGCCGCCGTCCCAGCTGATGGCGCCCCCTATGTTGAATATGCCGACTTAAAGGAATGTATAGGTCTAGCCCTAGGCTCTCCTACGCGCTTTGGGAATATGGCAGCTCCCATGAAATACTTTTGGGATGGCAGCTCCTCAGAATGGCTCAACGGAGCTCTCGTAGGTAAACCAGCCTGCGTCTTTACTAGTACGGGTAGCCTGCACGGCGGTCAGGAAAGCACCCTTCTCACCATGATGATTCCCTTACTACACCACGGCATGATGCTCATGGGTATTCCGTATAGCGAGCCCGACCTGATGAGTACCTCAAGCGGTGGTAGTCCTTATGGCGTCACCCACCTTGCGCATGCTGATGGTCGAGCGCCGATTAGTGCAGAAGAACAGCGCCTAGCAATTGCACAAGGCAAACGCTTGGCAATTGCAGCACTTAAACTCATCTAAGGCAACTCATGCTCAAAAGCTGGCTCTCCAAAAACCCCTACCAGCTGATCGCTACGGCAGCTTTTGTTGACCTATTCATTCTATGCCTTGCTTGGGAATGGTTTATCTCGCCACTCAGGCCAGGAGGCTCTTGGCTCATTCTCAAGGCCATCCCCTTGTTATTTGCCATTCCAGGCCTATGGAAAGGCAATGTCTACACCATGCAATGGGCCTCCATGCTAATCCTGCTCTACATCACCGAAGGCTTGGTCCGTATCTTGGAAACTGGAGTCAATTTTTGGATGGCCGCCCTAGAAACCACTATAGGTACAGTCGGGTTTGTATGTCTACTGATGTTCCTCAAACCCATCAAAGCGAGGGCTAGAGCAGCAAGAAAAGAGCAGGCCGGAGCGGAAAAGCAGCCTTAAAGGATAAAAAACAATCGATTTGACTGGTTTTTGTTAATTTCCTTAAAAATATTACTCATTTCTGTCATCCCGGCCACTTTTCCAGGCGTTGTATGCTCATGGAGGTGGCAAATATGTCAACAAGACTTAAACGTTGGGCCCGAAAAATTGAACAGATCGACTTGTCCAAAAGGACGCCTGAAGTCGCTATTGGATATTTAGATAGTAAATACCGCGATATCGCCTGGCGCTACATCCGCATTTTGGGCTTTGAGCGCACGATCAGCTTTATGGCTAGCAATAACTTCCACCCAGAATAATCTGCTTCACTCAAAAAACCCCAGAAGATCTCCTATCTGGGGTTTTTCAATTTGGTGGGGCCGAGATCAATAGAGGCATTAATTGCTACTTTTGCCCTTTAAAGCCTCTTCTAACTGATTAATCTTGTTCTGCATTGCGGATATTTTTGCATTGAGAGCACCCACATTTAAGAAGCTTTCTTCAGACACTTGAGCTTTGAGGTTATTTCCCCAACCCAGCCAAGATGAGTCATAAACCTTTACTTTCTTAAAACCGAGATTTTTGAGGACTGTCGCCGTTTCGGAAGCACGCACGCCACTTTGGCAATAAACAACCGTCTCTTGATTCGGATCCAGGTTCGAATACAACTTTTTCAAATCCGCCTGGCTTTTTAGAGTCATTCCCGAATTATCAGATACCTGCTTCTTGCCAAGTTTGATAGATGTAGCAGGATCCTGCCAATTTTCCTCGTAAGGAATATTGATTGCATTGGGAATATGGCCACCCCGAATTGCACGAACATCTTTGCCGGAAAACTCGTCAGGAGTTCGTACATCAATAATCTGAACCGATTTAGATTGAGCCAACTTCAGCATCTCCTCATTACTGACTAGCAACTGAGGCTGAGGTACCAGCGTTACCGAGACAGCAGGCAGACTAGGACGTTCCTTTTGGAGTGGTAATCCAGCCAACTTCCAAGCATCAATCCCGTCATGATAGATTTGGGCCTGTTTACCGCCAAAATAATGAATCGTATACAGGCCGAAATAAGCATATGGATTTCCGCGGGAGCCGTAAACCACAATATCTTTATTCACATCTAGTCCGGCAGCATTAAAAATAGCTTGAATTTTTGCGGTGGCAATATAGTCTTCTTTATTTGCATCCCTCAGAATGTTGCCTGCATCACCGATATTGATTGCGCCAGGGATATGCCCCTCTAAGTAACTTTTTTCATCGCGCACATCCCAAAGAATTGCGCCTCGTGCTATGGCCTCCTGCACTTGCCCCGTCTGAATAATGGCGTCATTTTTTTGCGCAGCAAGCAAAGAGCTTAAGAGCAACAGGCTGATGGAGAAGATGTATTTCACGGGTAGACGCATATAGATGCCTTTTATTGAAGATGGGGCGTAAAGTTAAATATTAACTCGTTGCTCTTGGTGAGAATGGAATACCCAAAATGCCAGTAAAAGAAAGGCTAAGACAGCACATGAGCCTGAAAACAAAAAGGCATAAGCGGGATTAAATGATTCGTAAAGCCAGCCAAATATGATAGAAGCTGGTAATAACATCAAGCCGGATACGAGATTGAACCAACCAAAGGCTGTACCTGCCATTCCTTGGGGAGCTAAATCTGCCACTAGTGCTTTCTCTACACCTTCGGTAGCCGCCTTGAATAATCCATAAATTGCAAATAGACCGCAGAGCATCCATAAAGAGATTCCGGAAAAACTCATTGCAATATAAAAGAATGCAAAAGCAGCCCAGGCAATCAGAATAAAGTGCTTACGACTGAATCGATCCGAGAGCGCTGATAGCGGGGTTCCAAAGATGGTTGTAATTAAAGAGATGGCTGCCCACAACAAAGGGATTTGCTCTTGAGGCACACCAAGCTCCTTTGCCCTTAACAATAAAAACATATCCGATGAATTTGCTAGGGCAAAGATCCCAGCAACCAAAATATAGCGTTTAAATTGTGGCGGGAGGCCATCAAGCGACCAGGAGAATGGCTTCACTGCCACTTGCTCACGAGGTGGCTCTTTCAGACATAGGGCCAAAGCGACAGCAACGATACCGGGCACGATTGCCCATAAAAAGATATCCCGCAGCGGAATCTGCATCCACAATAAAAATGCCGCCATCAAAGGTCCAAAGACTGCGCCCGCATTATCCATCGAACGATGCAAGCCGAACGTAATCCCACGCTGATTGGGGCTAACGCTCTCCGCCAATAAAGCGTCCCGTGGAGAGCTTCTGAGCCCCTTGCCAAGACGATCCGTAAACCGAATACATAAAACCCACGTCCAAGAATTGGCGATCGCAATTAAAGGTCTACCAATCCCAGCTAAGAAATAGCCAATCACAATCCAAGGCTTAGTTTTTTTAGTGCGATCAACAATCACACCAGAAACCAATTTAAAGATACTCGATGTAGCCTCTGCAATCCCCTCAATTAAACCCAGGGCCTTAGGGCCGGCCATCAGCACGGTGGCGAGATATAGCGGCATCAAGGGGTACAGCATCTCGCTTGCAGCATCATTCACAAAGCTAATGAGGCCAATAAGCCAAACCGTTCGCGGGAGAGAGAATAAAGTTTTCAACATAACAACTCAATGTAGCACCAAATTAAATATGGCCCCAACTGTCACAATCGCTTGAAACTCATCCCAATAAAACGTAGGATCAAAAAAGCTAGACATCAGCCATTTACGCAGATTAAATAAATAGCACCCTCTTGAAAGGAACGCACCATGAGTCAGAAAAAATTAGTTAAGCAATTATTGAAAAAACTAGATAAGCTCGAGTCGGATAGAGAAAAACTCATCGACAAACTGGCAAAAGCGTTAGATAAGCTTGAGAAAAAAACTCCGGCTAAAAAGGTAGCCTCCAAAAAAGCAGCGGCAAAAAAAGCTCCGGCTAAAAAGGTTGTAGTTAAGAAAGTGCCAGCAAAGAAAGTGGTAAGAAAAAAAGCTCCAGCTAAAAAAGTAGTGGCTAAAAAGGCTATTGCAAAAAAAGTTATTTCAGAAACACCTACTGCCCAATAGTCAATTGTTTAGCTAAGGCTGCCCGTGAGTAAATCTGAAATTCATGAACACACTTACGAGGCAGACCTCAGACTTCTTCAAATTGAATTAGTCAAACTTCAGCGTTACCTTATTCAAAAAAGTAAGCGTCTCTTAGTCATTTTTGAAGGACGCGATACTGCTGGTAAAGATGGATCCATCAAAAGCATTACGGAACATTTAAGCCCCAGAGATAGTAGAGTCGTTGCTTTAAACAAGCCCTCCCCGCACGAGGAAGGCGAATGGTACTTCCAAAGATATATTGCTCAACTTCCAACTGCTGGTGAATTCGTATTGTTTAACCGTAGTTGGTACAACCGTGCTGGCGTCGAAAAAGTCATGGGATTTTGTACTGATACGCAGTACAAGCAATTTATGAATACGGTAAATGATTTTGAATCACTGCTAGTCGGATCAGATATTCAACTAATTAAGTATTACTTGGATATCAGCAAAGAAGAGCAAGCCATTCGACTCAAGGATCGAGCAAAGGATCCACTAAAGCAGTGGAAGATTAGCCCAATAGACCAAAAGGCGCAGAAGATGTGGAACGCCTACTCGAATGCTAGAGACAGCATGCTAAAGAAAACTAGCTCATCAGATGCTCCATGGACAGTCGTTAGTGCTAATGATAAAAAGCTTGCGCACCTCAATCTCATTGCTGATTTGTTGTCACAAGTCGACTACCCAGACAAAGATAAGAAGATCTTGAAGATTGATCCGAAGATTGTGCTGACTTGGCCTGTGAATACTAAAAAGCTACCGAAGCTCTCTAAATAGATTAACGGTCTGCCATTGCTTGAATATGAGAAGATGAAATCTGTCTAACTTAGTAACAGCACAGGAGATCAGCATGAATAAAGAAGCATTTGAAAAAGGCCTCAAAACTCGCCGCGAAGTACTGGGGGCGGAGTATGTAGACAACTCAATCAAGAATGCTGACGCATTCAATATGCCTATGCAGGAATTGGTTACTGAGTATTGCTGGAATGAAATCTGGAATCGTCCCGGCCTAGACCGCAGGACTAGAAGCATCATTAATCTATCCATGATTACCGCTTTAAATCGACCCCATGAGCTTAAGCTTCATGTGCGAGGCGCCATTAATAATGGATTAAGCAAAGAGGATATTCAGGAGGTATTTTTGCAGGCTGCGATTTACTGTGGAGTACCAGCAGCAATCGACAGCTTCAGATGTGCAAAGGAAGTGTTCGTTGAGATGGGAATTTAGGTCAATGATCTAAAATTTTGGAGAGGAAATCTTTGGCTCTAGGCGATCTCGCTTCGGGATTGCCAAAGAACTCATCTTTGCTGCAGTCCTCAATAATTTTGCCTTGATCCATAAAGATCACGCGGTGACTCACCTTGCGGGCAAAGCCCATCTCATGGGTAACGCAGCACATCGTCATCCCCTCGTGAGCGAGTTTCACCATGACATCTAGCACCTCGCCCACCATCTCTGGATCTAAGGCTGAGGTTGGCTCATCAAATAGCATCACAATCGGATCCATGCTCAAGGCACGCGCAATCGCAACTCGTTGCTGCTGACCACCAGACAACTGCCCAGGAAACTTATCCTTTTGAACCATTAGCCCAACACGCTCCAAATACTTGAGGCCATGAGTCTTGGCTTCATCTGCCGACCTACCTAAGACCCTCATCTGAGCAAGTGTCAAATTCTCGGTAACACTAAGATGCGGGAAAAGCTCAAAGTGTTGAAACACCATGCCAACACGTGAACGTAGTTTTGGTAGATTGGTTTTTGAGTCATGTAGCGCAATTCCATCAACCGTAATCCCACCGGCCTGAAAAGGCTCGAGCGCGTTAATGGTTTTAATCAAAGTGGATTTGCCAGAACCGGAAGGTCCACAAATCACGACAACCTCACCTTTTTTAATCGATGTAGAGCAATCGCTCAGCACCTGAAATGAGCCATACCATTTGGATACGTTTTGAAGTTCAATCATGATGATTTATTTAATTTGCACCGGATGAGATTAGCGAATAATAGCGACTTTAGCTTGTATCTTACGTACTACCTTAGAAAGCGAGAAGCAGATTACAAAATAAGTTGCTGCAGCCAATACATAGGTTTCAACTGGGCGGCCGTAATTTTTACCAGCAATCTCAAATCCTTTAAGTAAGTCATATGCGCCAATGGCATAGACCAATGAAGTATCTTGAAACAAAATGATCGTCTGAGTCATCAACACGGGGATCATGTTTCTAAAAGCCTGGGGCAAAACAATCAGGCGCATATTCTGACCATATGTCATGCCCAAAGCCTCGCCTGCATACGACTGCCCTTTAGGTATCGACGCAATACCAGCACGTACAATTTCTGAAAAAAAGGCAGCCTCAAAGGCAATAAAAGTAATGGCAGCTGATAAGTCAGCACCAATGGGTTTACCTATCAGCAAGGGTATTAGCAAAAAGAACCACAGAATCACCATGACTAGCGGGATCGAGCGCATCGTATTGACATAAATAGTGGCTGGATATACTAAAAATGGTTTGCCTGAGAGCCTCATCAAAGCTAAAAATGTACCTACAACAATTCCACCAATAGTGGCAATCAGAGTGAGCTGCAAGCTAAAGAGCAGACCTTTCACAATGTAATTTGTAAAAAGCTCCCAATTATAAAAACCGAGATCTAAGCTCAACATATCATCCGCTCTCTTGACTCTATTAGCATTTAGTGCGCCAAGTTAGCATCATTTGACACGATAAAACCAGGTACGCGAGTACGTTTTTCGATTTGATTCATCAGGCGATTCACTGCAAATGCTGACAGCGCGTACAAAAGAGTGACCGCTAAATAAATCTCAATACCTTTGGATGTTTCTTCCTGCGCCTGCATTGCAAATAAAGTTAACTCTGGCACTGAGACTGCAAATGCGACCGATGAGTTTTTAATGAGGTTCATACTCTCTGAAGTAAGAGGAGGAATCATGATTCGTAATGCCATTGGCAAAATGACATAACGATAACTCTGCGCAGTTGTTAAACCTAAAGCGGTCGCTGCAGCTGTTTGTCCGCTCGGTAAAGACTGAATACCCGCCCTCACCTGCTCAGCAATACGGGCTGATGTAAAAAAACCTAAAGCAATGCTTACTAACCAATAAGAGGGTAGAGATTTCAAAGGCAAAACAAATGAGGGGATGACGTGATACCAAAGGAAGACTTGTACCAAGATAGGGATATTACGAAATAGCTCTACCCAGGTAGTTGCGAGTCGAATAAGCCATCTATTCATTAAGCTGGTAGTGGGCAGAGTACGTAAGGTACCCATCACCGCTCCAACGCTAAAAGCAATAATTAAACCTATGGCAGCTACTGCTAGGGTCCAGCCCCAGGCCTTTAAGAGCCAATCTAGATAGCTTGGATCACTGTTATGGGCTAAGCCAAATATGGCGGAGAAGCAGTGATCAACCGCTTCTCCATCTAAGGTGTTCTTACAAAAAACACCTAAATCTAAGGACATATTGAAAGTCTTGTTAAAAGCCTAGCAAATTGAATCACTTCTTGTTGTAATCTTCCGCTGGCTTGTCATTTAAATTAGCCCAAGCATTTTTAGTTGCTGGAGATAATTCAAGACCCACTACGACATTTTTTGGTGGAATTGGTTGCAAAAACCATTTATCCCACAGCTTAGGCATATTACCGTTCGCCACCATCTTGGCGATTGCGGCATTCACAGCAGCCTTAAATTCAGGGTCATTTTTAGGAACCATAATCGCAATAGGCTCAGTTGCAAGCACCTCACCAACAATCTTATAGTCTTTAGGATTTTTGGAATTAGCGATATTACCGGCCAGGATAGAACCATCCATCACAAAAGCATCGGCACGGCCGGACTCCAATAATAAAAAGCTATCGGCATGGTCTTTTCCAAAGACCTCATCAAAATTGACACCATTGGCCTTTTCGTGTTTGCGCAATAACTGCACGGAAGTAGTACCTGTGGTTGTTGCCACCTTCTTACCCACTAGTTGGGCAATTGAATTAATTCCTGAGTTTGCCTTGACGGCAATTCGAACTTCCTCGATATACAACGTATTGGCAAATCCAACATCCTTAGCACGCGTAGAATTATTGGTAGTGGTACCGCACTCAATATCTACAGTACCGTTTTGTACCAAAGGCACACGGTTTTGTGAAGTTACAGGTTGATAGTTAATGCGCAAGGTACTCATTCCCAATTGCTCTCTAATACTACCTAAAATCATCCGGCAAACCTCAACATGGTAGCCATCAAAACGACTATCACCTGTGGTGTAGGACATGGGTATGGAAGATTCGCGTACACCCATAGTGATTGCACCAGTAGATTTCATCTTATCCATGGTCGGGCTGGCAGCAAGAACATTTGCAGCACCCAAAAACAATGTTGTAGCGATTAAGTAATTGATACTGAGTTTTTTGCTTTTCACGAACATCTCCCTTTTGTTATAGATTTCAATATTAACAGCTAGTATATCGATGTCAAAAGAGTGAG
The DNA here is from genome assembly GCA_947457745.1 of Burkholderiaceae bacterium. GTDB lineage: Bacteria > Pseudomonadota > Gammaproteobacteria > Burkholderiales > Burkholderiaceae > Polynucleobacter. The sequence goes on from CANGWT010000003.1 coordinate 13,299, forward strand.
GACATCATCGGCATCATACATACTGGGTGGACTCACTTAGCAAGATTTGAACAGGTAAGCCAGGTCTTGGAATAATGAGGTATTTCTCGAAAACCTATATATTTCAATGGTTTAGAAGTTAAAACTAGATTTTGGCATTGGCAGTTAAAACATCGGTCTAAGGGTACTAAACACTCAAGCAGCTCATCGCTAGATTACTGTAACTGCGACAGATAGTGGGCAATTGCCTTTAAATCATCATCAGTCATACCGTAAAGGGAAGCCGCCATGATTGTGTCTCTGCCCACAGCTTGATTTGAACGAAACTGCCTCATGCTGTACAAAAGGTAATCTTCTCTCTGAGCAGCAATTCGTGGCATCTGATCCCTGCCTACATAGCTGGGCAAATGGCACGTTCCGCATAAAGCCTCTTTTGAAATAACTTGACCCTTTTCAAATAGAGCAGCATTCCTAGAGCCCGCTTGCGATATGGCTGGGCTTATAGTGTAAAACTTCGCAATAGCAACTATGGCAGCATCGCTTAATCCATCAAGCTGTCCCTTCATAGCGGGGATATCGCGCATACCCTCACGAATCATTACCAATTGGTTTTCAAGAAAAGTCTTGGGCTGACCCGCTAAAGATGGAATGCCCTCAATCTTAGAATTACCATCAGGGCCATGGCAAGCGCCACAAACCTGAATCTTGGCGCTCACATCTTGCGCAAATGAGAGCGACGCTGCGCTAGAACAAATCAGTCCTAGGGCAAACGTCGCTATTTGCAGGTGCCGCAAAACAATAACGCTAATTACTTGGCTGCTACTAACTGTTTGCTGTAAGTAACCCGGTAAATTGCACCTAACTGCTCATCCGATACCAACATAGAGCCATCAGGCATCTGCATAAGGTAGGCTGGACGACCCCAGAATGACTGATCTGCTGGATTCATAAAACCAGTAATGAAAGGGGTAACCTTGGCATTTTTACCGTCTGCACTAGTCTTCACCATGACGACGTCATAACCAGACTTTTGATTTCGGTTCCATGAACCCTTACGAGCTACTAGAGCTGCATTTTTATATTCAGCAGGGAACATATTGCCGGTATAAAACTTCATTCCCATAACGGCAGCATGTGGGCCCATTAAAGAAACGGGCTGCTCTACACCTTCACAGGGGTTTGACTTCTTCACAACATCATCTGGGACGTTGCCTGCATGACAGTAAGGGAAGCCGTAATTGAGGCCTGTCTTTTGCATGCGATTGAGTGTGTCATTAGGCTTATCGTCACCCATCCAGTCGCGACCATGATTGGTGAACCACATTTGCTTAGTAGTGGGGTGCCAATCAAAGCCGACGCTATTGCGAACTCCAGTTGCGAGCACTTCCATGCCTGATCCGTCAGCGTTATAGCGACGAATTTGAGCGTATTCAGGGGTAGGTAACTCGCAAATGTTGCAAGGCGCTCCAAATGGAACGTAAAGCTTCCCATCGGGTCCGAATGCAATGTACTTCCAGTTATGGTGCTGCTCGGGTGGCAAATTAAATTTAGTAGTTAAATCTACCGGCGTCACGCTTGGATTTTTTTCAATTCCGTCGTAACGCAGAACTTTATTAATGGCCATCACATACAAAGAACCATTCTTAAACGCAACTCCAGCAGGCTGTACTAATTTATCAACTACTACGCGGCTAGTTCGCTCTTTACCGTTGTCGGTTAATTCATAAACACGACCGATTGCTCGAGTACCTATATAAATCTTGCCGTCATCACCGCGAGCCATTGCGCGAGCGCCGGGCATACCTGTTGCCCAAACCTCAATCTTGAAACCTGGGGGTAATTTCAGCTTATCAATCGGAATTTCGCTTGCTGCTGTAGTGGTCATCTTTCCAGGCATTGGCGCCAAGGTTGATTTGGCCATATCTGGACCCATGCCCTGCTTCCATGCTGGGGCTGGAGCGGCCGCTGGGGCAGTCTCGGCTTTAGGAGGAGGTGTAGTTGCACAGCCTTGCAGAATCATCAAGGACATGGTCAGGGTAGAAAATGTTGCTGCCGAAATAAGTCTCTGGGTCATGGTTTTTTCCAATCTTTTTTTATGACTAAGTTTTTATACAGTTGGTCCTATGAATTTAATTCTTTTTTTGAGCAATAGCTATAGTCTGGTACTAGGGTTTTGCCTTATACAGCAGTAACAAATTAGCCCTAGAGCACATTTTTAGCTTACTTAAATTGATAGCTTACATTGCCACCGATGATCCAATTGCGTCCGGGGGCAGACTCATAAAACTGGCTACTAGCCTGATTAACAATCACTGATCCAACGTAGGAGCGATCCAATATGTTGTTGATCCTAAAAAATTGTGAGGAAGACCAGCCGCCAGAAAGCTCTTGACGCAAAACACCACGAATATTCATCACGGCATAGCCATTTGCCATGCTCAAGCTATTGATGTCATTGACCGCCATAGACCCATTAACCCTCGCCTCTACTGCAGCCTCCATAGATTTATTAGGCTTAACCCAAAGGAGCTCAGAAAAAAGACCTTGATTAGGAACGCCAGGAATTCGATTGCCGCTGAGCACGACATTGGTTGTAGTCGGGATGCCAGTAGCTTGATAAGTATATGCATATGCCTCTTTAACAGTTGCATTTAACCAGGTATACGCAAGATTCATTTCAAAATAATGTGGTAATTTAAATTGCGAACCGACCTCCATCCCCTGTCGATTCGTCTTTGGAGCATTAGTAAATGCAGTTCTTCCAAAGCTCGAGGCCCCGACTACTAAATCGTTCGTGGTATTGGCGTTAAAAAGGGCTAAATTGACTTGGGCCGACTTCGATACTTTGGATTTAAAACCAAGCTCAAGCTGTTTAGTAGTAGCAGCAGATAAACCAAAATTTGAGCCACTAAAATTGGAGTTGTATGTCACTTGATTTAGCGTAGGCGTATCAAAACTGGATCCATACGAGACATATACATTGGAAAGCTCAGTTAAATAATATTGCAATGACATCATGCTGGTGAGCGCCTGATAAATATTGGAGCCACTACTCGTATTATTGAGTGCAGGACTGTTGCTAATTGAGCTCAACGTAGTTGTAGAATTTCTTGCGCCCATATTGAGCGATAGGCGCTCAAGCAAGCGCCAATCTACATGAGCATATTGATCAAAATTTTTGGCACTCATGCGGTAATTTTGACCAAGAGCTCCCTGAAAGCCCCCATTATTTTGATAGGTCAACCGATGATCATCGTTCTCATTCATATCAACACCACCAACTAGGGTCAATGGCATTTCTAGCATTTGGCTTTTATGAATCCATTTGCCGTCTATGCCATAAAAGTTTCGCTTTAAATCAATGACCCCGTTACTCTGAGCGGCAAGAAATTGCGTGACATGACGCTGGCCGTAATAGGGAGTAAACAATAGCTGATTGGCTTGATCCAGACGTGTATCAATCGTAGCGCCCGTCTGAGACTGTAAAACTGATTTACGTGTATCTTGACTAATTGCACCATTGCCGGCTTGTTTTGGATTGGCGGCTAATTGCGTTGACGTGAGCCCAAGTGGATCTTGAGCAGTTAAATTAACATTATTAGCAACAAACGTAATGGCTGTGTCGCCACCCATCTTAAATTTAAGTTTTGAGTTGGCATTAAATCGATCTGCTACGCTATGCACCCGATAGCCATTGGTATGGAAATCTCCTACATCCAGCAGATAATTAGTATTGCGATAAATACCACTTGCCTTAATACCTGCTTTTCTTTGCGAGTAAGACCCCACCTCGAAGTATGGCTCGACCTCGTTATTTGGACCACCATCTTGCGTAAAGATACTAATGACTCCGCCAGATGAATTGCCATAGAGAACGGAGTATGGGCCACGCATGGCCTCAATTCTCTCAGTGGATGGCAAATCAATATGGGAGATCTGACCCTGCCCGTCTGCAACGGTACCGGGAATATTGTCAACGAAAATTTTGATACCACGTGTACCAAAGGTTGAGTTTGCACCAAAACCGCGTGAGGATATTTGAAGATCCTGAGCATAGTTTTGACGATTTAATGCAAAAATGCCTGGCACTCGATTTAGTGGCTCAGATAGATTATCCATAGCCTGTCCATTTTGAATCTGATTGCGATTCACTACATTGATGGAGGCAGCTGTATCTAATATCTTTTGCTCATACCCACTAGCTGAGACCACAAGCTCATCGAGTGGGGGGGCTTCATACTCGGGCTGATTCGCAAGCGCTGGCTCAATAAAAATGCTGCTTGCGAAAAGTGCTAGTGCCTTTTTACGAAAAGCAGGATTTCTAGAATTCATCTTTGTCATATAAAACTTAGTTGATTATCAGCAGTTGCAAGCCAAATAAACCATTTGGCACCGTAGATTCAAGCCTATACAGGATTTGCAATGCCTAAGTGTTGCTTAAGGTGAGACTTAAAAGAAAAACCCCACCATTTCTGATGGGGGTTTTAGATTCTTATCAGGCCACAGTAAATTTGAGGTTACCTAATTTCTCAATACGAGTCTCCAGCTTATCGCCAGGCTTTAGCCAAACCTGCTTATCTTTTGGATACCCTGTTATCACCCCCTCTGGGGTACCAGTAAAAATAATATCGCCTGGCTCTAGAGTAAAGATTTTGGAGGCATAGCTAATAATCTGGGCACAATTAAAAACCATATCGTTAGTATTAGATGACTGACGAACCTCTCCATTAACGTATTGCTCAATTTTTAGTTGATTTGGATTGCCAACTAAATCTGACGTCAAAATATAGGGGCCTATCGGCGCAAAACCATCATTGGTTTTGCCAATCATCCACTGGCTACTGCGTTGCTGTAATTCACGCGCTGTAAAGTCTTGTCCTGTAGCATAGCCAAATACATATGACAAAGCATCGGCCTCACTGACGTTATATGCACGCCTACCCATCACGATAACCAACTCTGCTTCGTAATCAAACTTTTCTGCGTTGACTAATGATGCCTTAACAACGCCGTTATGGCTATTCAGTGTGTTGTTAAATTTATTGAATAAGATTGGTAAGGTTGGGATGGGATTATTAGTTTCTTTAGCATGCTTTGCATAGTTCAATCCCACGCAGATGATTTTCTCGGGGTTGGTAATAGCAGGTGCATATTCGATTTTAGATTCGTCCAAAAACAAATTTGGGCCGCCCTTACTCAATGCCAGGCCAACCAGCTTGCCTAGACCCTGATCACCATTCTGAATCAAATCATCAGTATTAATTGGCGCCTTAACCTTGAACTGTTTTGCTGCTTTAGCAACATCTAAAATTCCCTTATCTGTCTTTACGCCTAGAACATATTTATTGTCTACTTTGTAATTTAGAACAGTCATGTTCTTTGCCATATCAGGATTAGCAACCCTAACAGCACCTGCACCAGGTCCAGCTGCCTCAGCCTGATTTGCAATAAAAGGGGTGGTTAGCGCAGCACCGCCGGCCAAGGCAGATACTTTTAAGAATTCACGTCTTTGGTTGCCCATAGTCTCTCCATATTTTATTCTGGTAATAAAAGTTTTTTACTCCGAGTTGTAATCTAACATGGGGTTTACCTCGCCATCCTAGGGATTACCCGTGAATGCTATACAGAATCTGCAAAGTTTTCCGCAATCATTTAAAGTGATCCGAAAGAGCACAGGAGACCCAAATGCAGTTAACTATTAATGGCAAGATTCACAACATTGATGTCGAACCAACTATGCCTTTGTTATGGGCTATTCGTGAAGTCGTTGGCCTTACCGGCACAAAGTATGGCTGCGGCGTTGCGCAGTGCGGCGCTTGTACGGTTTATCTGAATGGTGAACCTGTTCGATCTTGTTCATTGCCGGTATCTGCAGTGGGTACAGCCAAAATTACGACCATTGAGGCACTCTCTAAAAACAATACTCATCCAGTGCAGCAAGCCTGGATTGCTCTTGATGTACCCCAGTGCGGCTATTGTCAATCTGGGCAAGTGATGGCTGCTGCTGCTCTTCTGAAGAAAATTCCGAAGCCTACTGATGCTGACATAGATAGTGCCATGGGCAATCTCTGCCGCTGTGGTACCTACCAAAAGATTCGTGACGGGATTCATGTTGCCTCTGGCCAGAAGAAATTAGCAGAAGTACTGGCTCAGTACGACGCATCTCCTTCAACACGCGGCTAAGGGAATCGATATGACACTGAATACATTAGAAACTCCATTAGTAAATAGCTCACGTCGCGACTTCATTATTAAAGGCACCTTAGTTGGTGGAGGCTTAATGTTGGGCGTTGGCGCTCTACCTGAGACAGCATTTGCTCAAGCTGGCGGCAGTTATGATCCCAATACTCCAACCCGTTATGGTGATGCCGAGGTGAATGCATGGGTCAGCATTAAACCCGATGACACTGTGTTCATTCGGGTTGCTCGCTCTGAGATGGGACAAGGCACACGTACTGGTTTAGCTCAACTTGTCACAGAGGAACTGGAGTGCAATTGGAGAAAAGTAAAAACGCAATCAGCAACCCCTGGGCAAAGTTTGGCTCGCAAACGGGTGTGGGGTGAGCATGGCACTGGCGGCAGTCGTGGCATTCGAATATCTGAAGATTATGTTCGCCGAGGTGCCGCTGCGGCACGCATCATGCTCGTACAAGCTGCCGCAAATCAGTGGAACGTCCCCGTTAGCGAATTAAAGGTGGATAAAGGCGTCATTACGCATCTTCCGACAGGCCGCAAAACTACCTATGGCAAAGTTGCCGAACTAGCGTCTTCCCTCACCCCACCCGATCCTAAATCGATTACCTTAAAAGATCCCAGAACCTGGAAGGTTGCTGGTCAGCCCTATGCTCGATTAGACACGGCTGATAAAGTCAATGGCAACAAGGTATATGGTGTCGACCTGCAACTACCTGGAATGCTTTGCGCATCTGTAAAGTCATGCCCCGTGTTTGGAGGTAAGTTAGTCAGTTATGACGAAGCTAAGATCAGTAATATGCGCGGAGTAAAGGGCGTTGTCAAAATTAATGACAGCACTCTAGCGGTAGTAGCTGATACATGGTGGCATGCTAATACAGCACTCAATACCTTGCCGATTATTTGGGATGAAGGTAAAGGAGCCAACACCTCACAAGATGGCATCAATAAAATGCTGAGAGATGGATTGGATGAACAAGGCGATTTCTGGCAACGCAAGGTTGGCGATGCACCTGAAGTCATTCAGTCATCTGCCAAAAAAGTAGAAGCGATTTATTTCACGCCATTTAGAGCTCACGTCACGATGGAGCCCATGAATGCGACCGTCAAGATTTCTGGTGATCGTGCGGAGGCTTGGGTACCTACGCAAAACGGTGAAGGTTCTCACGCGGCCCTTTCCGAGGCAACTGGGATACCGCTTGCCAATTGTGAAGTCTACAAACTGGATTCAGGTTGTGGTTTAGGTCGCCGTGGATCGACTCAAGACTTTACGACTTATGCAGCAAAAGTTGCGCAGAAGTTTCCTGGTGTACCAGTAAAGGTCATTTGGAGTCGTGAAGAAGATATGACCCACGATTTTTATCATCCAATTGCCATGGCGAAAATGACAGCTGGATTAGATTCGGCTGGTAATGTCACCGGGATGCATATCAAGGTTTCAGGTCAATCCATTAATGCCACAGCTGCGCCCCACAATATTAAAAATGGTAAAGATGAGCGTCAGCTACAAGGATTTTATGAGAAGGGGCCGGATGCCCAGTTAGGCTATACCTTCCCAAGCCTGCTAACTGAATACGTCATGAAAAATACTCATGTACCTGTCGGTCCATGGCGCGGTGTCAATACCAATCAAAATGGTATCTTCATGGAATGCTTCATGGATGAATGTGCTAAGGCGGCAGGTAAAGATCCAGTGGAATTTAGGCGCGCATTAATGCAAAGTCACCCCAAACATCTTGGTGTTTTAAATGCTGTTGCCAAAAAAGCTCAATGGGAAAAGCCCCTGCCAGCAGGAACATACCGTGGCGTTGCGCAATTTATGGGATATGCCAGCTATTCTGCTTGCGTAGCTGAAGTAACGGTCCAAAACAATGTTGTCAAGGTCACCCGTTTAGTATTTGCATTAGATGCAGGCCACATCGTAAATCCCTATTTAACCCGTGAGCAAATTGAAGGGTCTGTAGCAATGGCGCTAGGCGCGATCTTTCTTCCAGAGATTACGGTTGAAAAAGGTCGCATTAAACAACAGAATTTGGACACCTATCCATTGCTGAAATTGAGCTCCACGCCCAAAGTTGAAACGGTACTTGTTCCGACCTATGACTTTTGGGGCGGTGTTGGTGAACCCACCATTTGTGTAGTTGGCCCCGCTGTCGCAAACGCAATTTCTGCAGCAATTGGAAGGCCAGTTCGTAACTTCCCACTATCTAAGGAGAACCTTAGTCTCGCTTGATCAATGAATGCCAACTTGAAAATTACAAGAAGAAAATGTATTCAATTAATCGAAGGCTGTCTTAGTTTCTGAACTTGACTGCAAGCCGTTGCATTAAAAGGAAGGAGGAGAGCTTTTTTTGGTCTGCCCAGTACCATTCGAAAGTGCGACCCACGCCTTAGAAGAATTTGTAGCTGCTAGAAAGTCTCTCTATTCAATGACTTACAGCGTTAAAATACTGTGTAATACGGTGTGTAATGACGTTGGTAGTTTGACTGCTTACTCTAAAGTACAGATTTAATTGCTTTAGTAGCTACATCCTCTAACCAAGAAAAGTCTAATTTGCCATGTGCCTCGCAAATAAACCAAGGCTCTCTTGAGTCTGGCTCGAGCATCACTCCAAACTCAATTAATTTCCAGGCAAATTTTTGATAGAGGGTATTGTTGACTTTTCGCCACTGGCGATAATTATTGGGCACATCCCTAGAAAAATGAATGCCAAACATTGCAGGCGGACCAGCAAAGGCGTGCTCTATTCTAGCGGCTGTAAAGACACGACCCAGCAGCGCCTGTATCTTTTGTCCCACCTCATCCACTGTTTTGAGAGCATTGGTATTTGCCAAAATATCTAAGGTTGCATGTGCTGCACTTAAGGCGATTAAATTAGCAGTATAGGTGCCACCGTGCACAACACCTCCGGCATGAGAACCAACCACATCCATTACCTCGGATCTTCCACCAAAAGCCGCAACAGGATAGCCATTGCCCATGGCCTTAGCATATGTTGTTAGGTCTGCATAAATTCCATACAAAGATTGAGCGCCACCCTTAGCTACCCGAAACCCTGTTTTGACTTCATCAATAATGAGGATCGTACCGTTCTTGGTGCAGAGATCGCGCAATCTTTGTAACCAACAATTGCAAGCTGAAATACTGCCAGCATTCCCAATAATCGGCTCCAACAAAACACAGGCTAAAGAGTCTTTATGTGAAATAAAGAGTTGCTCTAAATTCTCAAAATTATTGAGTTCGATAAAATCAACGAGCGCTCGGGCATTACTGGGAATACCTGCACCAAATGGAATAATTTTAGGAGGATGAAGATCGCCAGAATTCCAATTCTCTATATCAGATTTCCACATCATTTCATCAACTAGGCCATGAAAGCTACCTTCTACAATAGCAATTCGATCTCTGCCAGTAAAACCACGGGCTGTTCTGACTGCCCCCATCACGGCTTCGGTGCCAGAATTAGCAAAACGTAACTTATCAATTTGTGGGCACAATGCTTTAATTTGTTTCGCTACCTCTGTATCTAGAGATGTAGAAAAACCCGATAACGTTCCGCCTTCCTGAATTTGTCGAATGACAGCTTGATCTACCCGATCATCGCGATAGCCGAGAATTATTGGGCCATATCCCAAACGAAAATCAATGTATTTTTTACCATCACAGTCGGTCAGTTGAGCGCCCTTGGCTGAGGATATAAATACAGTTTTCTCATCACCCCAATAGCGATAATTTTCTGCAACTCCTTGAGGCATATGCAAGTGAGCCTCTTGCATGAGTTTGACTTGATTTTTTAATGTCATGATCTTTATAACTGTTATGGGAGCGGATTTTCTAAGTGTGGGCGCAAATAAGTGCCAACCCGATCTTCCAATAATTTGACTACATGCAACTCAGCAGCAGATCCGCCATAAGTTTTTTGGGCCTCCTCGAAAAGGCTTTGAACAAATTGACCCATAGTCAACGTAAAGCCCTGAGACTGCGCAATTTGATTGACCAAATCCAAATCTTTACAACATAGCGCCAAAGAAAAACTTGGGTCATAGTGCCCTGCAAAAATCGATGGAATGTCATGTTGAGCTACCCAGCTATTACCAGCACTTGATTGAATCGCTTCAGCAACAATATCTAGTGGAATATCAGCCTTAGCTCCTAACATCAAAGCCTCACCGATCACTGCAGCGTTTGTAAACCATAGCAGATTGGTAAGCAACTTAATCGTAGCCCCATTACCAGGTTTACCAACATAAAATATTTTTTCGCCAAGAACTTCAAAAATAGGTTTACAGATCTCAAAATCTGATTGCTTGCCGGCAACAAAAATCGACAGCTTACCAAGAGCTGCAAAGTCAACAGCATTAGTCACTGGTGCTTCTAAAAAGCTCACATTCTTTTGCTCTAGTAGATTCGATAGTTCTTGTGCAAGCTCTACCGAACTAGTAGAAGTATCAATAATGATTGATCCTGGCTTCATTGCATTAATGAGTCCACTGTGACCAAACATCACCTCTTTGACTTGCACTGGGCCGGGTAATGAACAAATGACAACTTGTGATTGCTGACCAAGTTGTGTAATATTTTCCGCATGGCTTGCGCCTAAGGACACTAAATTTACTGTCTTATGAGGTTCACGATCAAAAACACTGACCCTATAACCTGCCTTTAATAAATTGGCTGCCATGGGATTACCCATATTACCTACGCCAATAAAGCCAATCAATGGATCATTCATCTTTATGGGCATCTCTAAACACGCTTAAATTCAAGAAAATGTTGGTGCCTTTCTGTCCGATCCTCATACTCAAAACCATAACTCGAAAGTAATTCCTTGGCATCGTTAAAATTATAGGTACGATAGTGAATCGTTTGAGCCATAACACGATCATCTTTATCATCCAAGAAATAGTGCTTAGTAAACCCTAGCTCTAAAGGTTCAATCTTTTGTGAGTAGATCATCCCATTAGAAATAGACTTTTCATAATCATGGTGTGGCCCTTGAATGCCTAGTAGCAATTTTCCACCGGGCTGAACAAATTTACTTAAACTTTCAAATCCAAGATGGTTTGCTTGCTCATCATAAATATGGCTAACTAGAAATGGTTCTTTTTCTCCATCAATTACAAAATACCAAACGCCACCGTATGAAAATGCCAAACGATATTGCTGCTCAAGACTTAACTCAGTAATATTTTGCTGACTTAACTTAATGTTTGGATACGGCTCTAAACGTTTTCGCGCAATTTCTAGCATCGATTGAGTCAAGTCTATGCCACGGATATTGGCAGTTGGTTCACGTTTGGCAATCTCCTCCAAAATTAAACCCGTACCGCACCCTATTTCCAAAACATTCTCAAAGGGATGATGATTAAGTAATCCATCAACAATTGCCTGATAGTCGTAATACCCTGAGGTCATAATCGTGTCGTAGTATGCCGACATCTTGGTGTAATCACCCATCTGCTTCTCGTTTCCAATATAGATCTTGTAATTTAAGGGTTCACAGCTACGAATGGATGCTTTTTTGTACTATAAACGAGATAGCCAAGCGGTAGGTATGATCTCATCCAAAATCTTTCCAATAGGGCGCAATAGCACAGCTGGAGAGCAACATCAAGCAAGAGAATTGGGTCTGCCCAGCACGATTAGAACGTGCGACCTAGACTGTGTAATGAATTGTGCAAAGCGGTTTAGGCTTTCTTACCCCCCTCTTCGCACCTTGCATGGCTGCATGCCTAACTTTTTTATAGAAGCAAAATACTGCCAGCATAATGGTAGGTCAATACCTATTAACTAGACCCCTAAATATGCTTCCCGTACCCTTGGCTCTTCAGATAAATATGCAGTAGAGCCAGATAATGTCACTTTACCTGTTTCGATTACTACCCCATACGACGCTAAATCAAAAGCCGTCATTACATCTTGCTCAACCAAGAGAATTGATAATCCTTGTTGATTTATTGCAATCAGTGAATCTGTTAATTTTTCAACTGCCCTTGGCGCCAATCCCAAAGACAGCTCATCAATTAATAAAAGCTTTGGTCGAGCCATCAAGCCTCTTCCTATTGCGCACATCTGCTGCTCACCCCCAGACATAGTGGTAGCATCTTGCGCCGAGCGTTCAGCGAGAATGGGGAAGAGAGAATAAATCCACTCTAAATCTCGATTAATTTCAGATCTAGAGTCCTTTCTCAAATAAGCTCCTAGCAAAAGATTATCTCTTACCGAAAGTCCTTTGAATAAACGGCGAGCCTCTGGCACATGAGCAATTCCAGCATTGAGAATATTTTTTGCCGACAAGCCTGTAATTGAATTTCCATTAAAAATAAACTCACCACCCCAAATCGGAATAAGGCCAGATAAGGCCCTCAATAAAGTTGTTTTACCGGCGCCATTAGATCCAACAATGCATGAAATAGCACCCTTTTCAATTGAAAAACTCACATCCCAAAGTACCTGGACTTCACCATATCCAGTTTTAATATTTTTTACTTGCAATAAAGTATCAGACATTAGACGAGGCTCCCGCATCCATTTTTTGTAGTTTAGAAGCAAATTTATGTCCTAGATAGGCCTCTACTACTTTTGCATCTTTAGCAACCTCTCTTGGAGCGCCCTCTGCAATCAACTCCCCATGATGGAGAACTAATACCTTCTGACATAGTGAAAACACCACCTTCATGAGATGCTCTACTATCAGGATAGTGATACCACTTGCAGCTATTGAATTCATTAACTCAAGCGCTTTATCAATTTCACCTGTATTTAAACCTGCATTGACCTCGTCCAGCATAAGAACTCTAGGATTCATCGCAAGTGACTTTGCTAGCTCTAATTTTTTTCTAGAGGGCAAGGTTAACGTAGAAGCCAAACGCTGCGCTTCATGTGCAAGACCTACAAATTCTAAGTGGCCTAATGCGATCCTTTCAGCGTCTAATTTATTGACTGCACCGCCAGAAAATAAGGCTCCTGCGGTAACATTCTCCAAAACAGTCATAGCGGGAAAAGGCTGAACAATCTGAAAAGTACGAGCTAAGCCAGACCGGGCACATTGCCATGGTTTTTGGGTAGTGATATCCCTGCCTTCAAAGAAAATCTCACCACTGCTTGCTGGATGAACGCCAGTAATTACATTAATAAGCGTTGTTTTACCGGCTCCATTTGGACCAATCAGTCCGACGATCTCACCTTTATTGCCCTCAGCACCAATAGAAAATGAAACATTGTTAACAGCAGCAATGCCTCCAAAATTTTTAGTTAAATTTCGAACCTCAAGCACCTTTAACCCCCCGAATTTTTGCAAGCAATTTTCGATAATCTA
>CANGWT010000004.1 GCA_947457745.1 Burkholderiaceae bacterium
ATTGTCCTGAGGCATGACACCAACATTGGCATTCTCCGCCCACTTCACATCACCACTGTCCGCCGAAATACCACTAAAGCGTTTGCTGAGAATAGTTTTCAGCAGCGTTGTCTTACCAGCGCCATTCTGACCAATGATCGCGATCTTTTCACCTGCACGAATCCCGATCTTAAAGTTCTTAAAAATCGGGCGGTCATATGCTTTAGAGAGCGCATTACATTCAACCGCCATATTGTGTAACTTCTTTTCAGAATCAAAACGAATGAATGGGTTTTGACGTGAAGAGGGTTTGATCTCAGTAATCTCAATCTTCTCCAATTGCCTTTGACGTGATGTTGCTTGACGCGCTTTTGAAGCATTGGCCGAGAAGCGGCTAACAAAAGCCTGTAATTCAGCAATCTTTTCCTTAGCCTTATCGTTAGAGCTTAGCTGTTGAGCGCGAGCCTGAACAGAAGCCAGCATATAGGAGTCATAATTACCGGGATAAACCTTCAGAGTGCCGAAATCCATGTCGGCCATATGTGTACAAACTTCATTTAAGAAGTGGCGATCATGGGAAATAATCACGATTGTGCTTTTAATTTCATTCAGAATATCTTCAAGCCAATGAATCGAGTGAATATCCAAGTTGTTGGTTGGCTCATCTAATAGCAAGACATCCGGGTCGGAAAACAAAGCCTGCGCTAAGAGCACGCGTAATTTCCAACCAGGCGCTACGTTACTCATGGGACCATTATGTTGCTCAATTGGAATACCGATTCCCAATAACAACTCCCCTGCTTTAGCTTCTGCCGTGTAACCACCGTACTCTGCATAACTGCCCTCAAGTTCAGCGGCCTTCATGTAGTCTTCGTCGGTGGCATCGGGGTTGGCGTAGATCGCATCACGCTCTGCAGCTGCTTTCCACATTTCTTCGTGACCCATCATCACTACATCAAGTACGCGCTGATCTTCGTAAGCAAATTGATCCTGGCGCAACTTACCCAAACGAATGCCAGGATCCAAGCTCACATTACCGCTACTCGGCTCCAACTCGCCACCCAAAATCTTCATGAATGTAGATTTGCCACAACCGTTAGCGCCAATGAGGCCATAGCGATTACCGCCGCCAAACTTAACGGAAATGTTTTCAAACAGGGGTTTTGCCCCAAACTGCATAGTGATATTAGATGCGGACAGCACGGATGTATTCTTACTTTCTGATAGATCAATTCAAGGATGCGGATGCAGGTTTTGCATCAAAGAGCATTATTTTAACGGCTTGCGTCTAAAAAAGTCGTAAATTAGACTTTCAGCTTAAATGGCGTGAAATCAGTATGAATATCGTAGTGATCCTGATTTTCCTTACGCTTGAGAAAACTGACCACCCAATAGGTTAAGGGGGTTGCTAGAACCTCCCAGGCAGTCTTTAGAACGTATTGAGATGCCGCAACAGCCAAAACCTCATTTATCGGCCATAGGCCGTAAAAAGCCAGCATATAGAACAAAGAGGAGTCAACCAATTCTCCACAGGCTGTCGAACCAATAGTCCGCACCCAGAGGTGGCGACCTTGGGTCAGAATCTTCATTTTAGCCAAGGTAAAACTGTTTACAAAACTACCGCACCAAAAAGCAATCATTGATGCAAGTGCCACTCGCCAAGAATTGCCAAATACCGTTTCCATTCCTTGCTGGTAATTGGCCATATATGACCCAGGGGCGACAGGCAAAGCAATTACCAGTTGAGCCATGATGGCAGCAAAGGCAAGCGCTACAAAACCTGCCCATACAGCCCTGCGATCATAGGCGTAGCCATAGACCTCAGTCAATATGTCACCAAAAAAATAGGCGATCGGGAAAAAGAGGATTCCAGCTCCGAAGCTGACATTACCAAAATAAGGTAAATCTAATGTGGCAGCCTTACCAGCACCAATAAAGTTCGAGCACAGCAAAACCACAACAAAGGCGGCCAATATCAGGTCGTAATAGCGATGATGACGTCTAGGTGCGTCCATATGTCTAGAAAAATGGATAATAGAATCAAGAATATCCGCATTCTTGAAAATTTACAGGATGCTGATTAAAACCCCCTATAGGATCACTAAGAACCATGAGTAAAGCTAGTTTTAATTGGGCCGACCCCCTTCTCCTTGATACACAGCTAACAGAAGATGAGCGCATGGTGCGTGATGCTGCAGCCGAATACGCGCAAGGTCGTTTAATGCCGCGTATTCATGATGCCTATCGTAATGAAACTACCGATCCTTCTATCTTTCGCGAAATGGGTGAATTAGGCCTACTCGGTATTACTATTCCTGAGCAGTACGGCGGCGCAAATCTAAATTATGTTTCCTATGGATTAATTGCTCGCGAAATTGAGCGTGTTGATTCCGGTTACCGCTCCATGATGAGCGTACAGTCGTCTTTAGTTATGGTGCCAATCAATGAATTTGGTAGTGAAGCACAAAAGCAAAAATACTTACCTAAGTTGGCCACGGGTGAATGGATTGGTTGCTTTGGCTTGACCGAGCCCAACTATGGCTCTGATGCGGGTGGCATGATCACCAGAGCCAAAAAAGTTCCAGGCGGCTTTTCATTAACTGGCTCTAAGATGTGGATCTCTAATTCACCCATCGCAGATGTATTTGTTGTCTGGGCCAAAAATGATGAGGGCTTAATTAGAGGCTTTATTTTAGAAAAAGGTATGAAGGGCTTATCTGCACCCAAGATCAGCGGCAAAATGGGTCTGCGTGCCTCCATTACCGGTGAAATCGTCATGGATGAAGTCTTTGTTCCAGCCGAAAATGAATTCCCAGAAATCAGTGGTCTCAAGGGTCCATTTACCTGCTTGAACTCAGCCAGGTATGGCATTGCTTGGGGCACGCTTGGAGCTGCTGAATGGTGTTGGTATGCAGCGCGCCAATACACCATGGATCGCAAGCAATTTGATCGTCCTCTCGCCGCCAATCAACTAGTTCAAAAGAAGCTTGCAGATATGCAGACCGAAATTACTATGGCGCTACAAGGTTGCCTGCGTTTAGGTCGCATGAAAGATGAAGGCATTGCCGCACCAGAAATCACTTCCATCATGAAGCGCAACTCTTGCGGTAAGTCCTTAGATATAGCTCGCTTAGCTAGAGATATGCATGGCGGTAACGGTATCTCGGATGAGTATGGGGTAGTGCGTCACATGCTCAATCTAGAGGTAGTCAATACCTACGAGGGTACGCATGACATTCATGCCCTCATCTTAGGTCGCGCACAAACTGGAATCCAGGCTTTTAGTTAAAGCCCAAGTTTGGTGATGAGGTCTTTTGCTGTTTTTGCAAAGGCTTCATCACTATCATCCTCAAGCTCTATGAAATAGTCCTCACGATAACTCGGGAAATTTCGAATAATTGACGATTGATAGGATGGGTCGTAATGCATCACCAATAACTCCTCGACCAATCTCTCAAAATGACCTGCATCAATGGCCTCATGCCATTTTGTGATTTGCTCCTTGCCATATCGCGATGTCAGCAAGCTCAGCTTTTCTTTAAAGCTTTCGGGATTGGATAAAAAATGATGGTATTCGCGTAGCAACCAAGATACTCGTGTTTGAGTACTCGAGCGAAGCTCAATACATTGCCCGCCACGAATACGCTCCATCAAGGGATCAGGAATATGTAACCCTCCTACCTTTTTGCTTTCAGACTCGACAAACACTATCTTAGATGGATCTAGTGAATTCAATGCATTCCATAGATGAGTCTCAAAGCCTTTTTGTGAAGGCTGCTCTATATTAGGCTCGTTACCCAATACTGACCCACGGTGAATGGCTAAACCTTCAAGGTCTAGTATCTGCTGACCATGTAAACCAATTTCCTGGAGAATGCGCGTCTTGCCGCTTCCGGTCATGCCCGCAATTACCTGAAAAGAAAAGTCTTTAGCAGCTTGGTCGAGATCATTAATCACGATACGCCGGAAACCTTGATAACCACTTTGTAATTGCAGGGCTTTCCAGCCAACACGATTGAGGATGTGAGTAAAGGCACCGCTACGTTCGCCACCACGCCAACAGTAAATCAAGGGGCGCCACTCTCGCGGAAAATCTATCAGGGAGTTTTCTAAATGATTGGCAATATTGCGTGAAACATAAGCAGCACCTAATTTCTTGGCAACAAATGGAGAGACTTTCTTATACAGGGTTCCAATCTCAATACGTTCTTCATTACTCAGGACCGGAAAATTGATTGCACCGGGAATGTGATCCAAAGCAAACTCAGCCGGTGTTCTCACATCAATAATGGCATCAAACTCAGGTAAAGAGGATGCCAGCTTGTCAATACTGAGAATATGTGGGTTACTAGTTTGCAAAAAGATATCCTATTGCAGCTTAGAGATCACGTGGTCAGGCCAAGGTATCGATTTCCCTGTCTTTAGATCTACCCACACCATAGTAGCTCCGCCGACCGCAGCCATCATATCTGGCTCAGTAGTTAAAGCCATCGAAGTGTAAACATCTAAACTTGAGCGCCCAATATTACCAATGTAGGTTTTTAGAATGAGTTCACCTGGATAGGTAAGTTGTTGATGGAAGTTACAAAAGCCATTGATCATTAACATAGATTCGTCGCCGGGAGCAACACTATATCCGAGGGATGTAATCCACTCTACCCTAGCCTGCTCCATATACCGGAAGTACACCGTGTTATTAACATGGCCAAATGCGTCCATGTCGCCCCAACGAATCGGCATGCACATTTGATGAACAAACTTTTTCTCTTCTGGGATCTCAATTCGCATGAATACTTACTAGATGATCAATCATTCATCAGCGAACTTGCAAAGCCATATGGTACAAATTGGTAGAGCGGGCACCGGAACGACAGAAGGCCAAAATGGGGCCTGGCATAGTCTTTAGCAGGCGCGCCATCTCAACAACTTGATCTGGCGTAAATGCGCCAGGAATCACTGGCAAAAAAGCGTAGCTCAAACCTAAGGCTTCAGCTTGAGCCTGAATTTGCGCATTTGTAGGTTGCTCGGGGCCGCCTTCAAAATCTGGGCGATTATTAATTACGCTTTTGTAACCCTGTTTAACAATCTCGGCTAAGTGGCTTGGGTCGATTTGACCCAAAGTACCGAAATGGTCAGTATGGCAAGCAATAGGAAGGCTCATCTACACCTCAAAAAATAATAAGAATTTAAAAACGAATAGCTTAGATTCTAAATCAGACTTACTTTTTGTGGCCCGTAAAAAAGCGATTGCAGATTGCCATACCAGCAAGCATTGCCAATACAAAGACCAGAGCCTTAAGGTGGCCGGCCCCAAGAGCAACAATTGCAGGTCCTGGACAGAAACCAGCAATACCCCAGCCCGCACCAAAAATGAGGCTGCCAATGATGAGTGGCTTAGAAATATCTCTGCGCGTGGGAATATGAAGTGCGCCACCAAAAAAAACTACCGAACGCTTGGAGACCAAATAAAAACCAGCGAGACCTACCATAATTGCACCGCCCATCACAAAAATTAAGGATGGATCCCAGTTGCCAGCGAGATCAAGAAAATTAAGGATCTTTTGCGGATTGCTCATACCGGAAATGATCAAACCAATTCCGAATAAAACACCAATTAAGTATTGGCTAAATAAATTAAAATGTCTTCTCATGATTTATAAATCCAGCACATGACGAATAATAAAGACTATTAAAAATCCAGCACTCATGAAAGACACCGTAGCAACTAAGGATCTTGGCGAAAGACGGGATAAGCCGCAAACACCATGACCGCTAGTGCAACCAGAGCCATAGTTCGCACCAAAACCTACCAGCACACCAGCAATAATGACGGTGATCCAATCAGCATCAATCACGGTTGCTGTGTGAAGACCAAAAAATAAGCTAGATAAAAGTGGTGCGCTCAATAATCCTAAAACAAGACTTAAGCGCCAATTGATATCACCTTCTTTGAGCGACAGTAAGCCAGAGACAATTCCGCTAATGCCAAGGATGCGACCATGAAGAATAACATAGAGGGCAGCCGCAACGCCCAACAAAATTCCACCAAGTAATGCGGGGCCAGGCGTGAAGGCTAGCCAATCAATCTGCATATTATTTAGTCCAATTCATTGGGTTAACTACAGGGATTAGGTGCATTGCGCGTTTCTAAATAAAGAAGGGCTAGGTAGGCGCCGAAGATAAATCCTGGCAAGGCAAGCAGTGATCCGATTGCCAATGTGGAGATTCCACTTAAGCCTTGGCCGACAGTACAGCCAAGTGCTGTAACACCACCAAACCCCATTAAAGTTGCACCAATTAAATGGTTGGCTGTATCTTCGGTATCACGAAAGCTTTCCCAACGGAATGACTTAGTAAGAACGGTAATACAGGCGGATCCGGAAATCATTCCAATGACAGCAGCAATGCCAACCGTGATCACCTTTGAAGTATCGCTGTACATCATCAACCAATCCAACGAAAAGGCATAAGGCGCTACAAACGAGAGACTCTCCATTCGACCAGAGTTGGTGACCAAGAAAACCTCTTCTAAGGTATTGGGATCCTCGGCAACAAAGCCCAAGTTACCTGATATCCACCACACAGCACAAATAGCCAGGCCAACAAAAGCTCCAGCAAATAGATTTTCAACAGTCCAAAAGGCTTTACTTGCCAGTGCATAAGCAATGAAGACAAAGCCAACTATCAAACCAAGAGCTAGATGTAGGTTATTACGAGCCATACCAGTAATTGGACTCAAGATACTTGGTAAATCTTGGGGGGTACTCAAAGCGATGAATACTGAATCTAAGGTGTTAATACGAATCACACCCAAAAAACCCTTCATAGTCATGTAAGCCGAAAGCCCGAGAACGAGGAACACAATAATGGACTTGAGATTACCGCCACCAATGCGTACAAGAGTTTTGCTTCCGCACCCAGATGAAAGCACCATGCCGAAACCAAATAAGGTACTGCCAACTATGGCGGATAACCATAAAAACTTATTACTAGTATAGATGCTCTTTAGTGGGTCAATAAGCCCTAAGTAAGACATCAAAGCAAACCCGATAATGGCAACACCGATAGCTAGAAACCACTGCCTCAAGCGACCCCAGCTCGACATAATAAATATATCTGAGACTGCACCCATGCTACAAAACCCCGTTTTTTGCATCACTGCACCTAGCAGGAAGGTAACTACAAAGGTAGCAAGTAAAACTGATTTGCTGAGAGAGGAAATATCTACCGCATCCATAATAAAAATCTTTAAGAAATTATTTAAATTTATAAAACTGCTTATTTAGGAAGGCTGTGACGTCAGCCTCATCCTCAGGGAAAAGATCAAGACGTAATTCGGTATTGCACAAAGCAACCATCGTCTTTAAGTTCTGAAGGTTTTTAACCTTGCTATCGCTACGGGTGTAGATCATATCGCCATTACCGAAGCCAGATTTTTTAGCGTGGCAGGCGTAGCATTTCTCCTGATCAATTTTTTTACCGTTTGCAAGATCCGGCGCAGCATAGACGGATAAATGCAGGCCGAACATGGCAGCGAATATAAATACAAGCTTGATCAGTGGTAATTTCATTTAGAATCAGTCATTTAGCAAAGTAATCCGCTATTTTAAAGCCCAGATGACAAAAATGCCTTATTCCGCCTGAATTGATAGATAAACGTTATAGGCATTCATGCGGTTTGCAGCCCTAAACAAAGGCATTCCTTCATATTCTGACCAATCAGTCTGCTGATAGGCCTCCTCAAAAGGATCCATATCAATAGCTGACTTTGCCATCGTTTGACGCAAATACCGCAAATACTCCCTGGTAAAGCGGATATCTTCGATTGGATTAATGGAGTGCGCACCATGTCCAGGAATCACGATACTGGGGTTTAGTGACTCTATCTGATTCAAAGCCTGCAACCAGCCCTTACTATCGGCGTTCCCAACAAAGGGAATGCGACCCCGAAAAACTAAGTCTCCTGCAAAAAGGACTTTTTCAGATGGCACATAAATAATTAAGTCCTCAGGCGCATGAGCAGGTCCCACTCTACCAATCTTAAACTCGACACCGCCGACTGTGAGCGCAAAATTCTGGTCTATCCAGACGTCTGCTGACATTAAATTAGTGGAGGCATTCACCCATGGAGCAAAATCAAGTCGAGATGCAATGAGTCGCTGTTTAGCAGTTTCAGAGGAGATATAGTTTCTACCCTCTCCTTGCGCATAAATCTTCGCCCCAACATGCTTAAACTCTTGAAGTCCGTAGACATGATCCGCATGGTAGTGCGTGACGATTACAGCAACTACTTTCTGAGATGTGAGCTTTTTAATTTCCGCAATGAGTTTCTTTGCAAGCGCTGGTGAACCCAGTGCATCAATAACAACTACACCCTTTGGCGTAATCACAAACCCCGCGTTAGAAATAAAGTTTTGATTTTTACTGCTACCCATCTCCGGCAAGCCTTGTACGAAATAGGTATGTGGTGCTACTTGAATGGGCTTTACGATTAAATCATCAGAAGCATAAACGGTAGATATAGAGATAGGCAACCAGAGCACGCCAAAGCAAAGTACACGTAGTAAATAAAAGCGCAACTCAAGATACGGCAACTGCATAGCTTAAGGCTTTATGTAAGCGAAATGATTTTGATATTGAAGATCAGCAACTCGGACTACTCCCGATGGAGTGAAGTCTGTATCTAGAATAAATTGATCCTTCTTCAGATTGCGATTCTTTAGCGTGATCTCGCAGACCTCAAAACGAACACCACGTGACTTCAATGCGCCAACTAGGGGTGCGTATTCGATCCCATTCTTCTTATCTTTTGCGCCTTCCATCATAATATCCACACCATTGGCATGAGTAACAACAATGATTTTGGTCTGCGGGGATACATCCAAATGATTGCGTATATTACGCAGACCTTTAATGCCCTGAGACTCAGCATCATCAATGTGATAAACCACTTCTGTGGGTCCTGCAGCATAAGCACCGCTAGTAAATAGGGTAAAAGTAATTGCCAGGCATTGAAGTAATTTTTTCATTTTTTATCTCGAATTCAAAAGTATTAGAGCGATACCATTCCAGGATTATTTTTTAGACCTTTAATGATCGGTTCATTCAACTTCACAGCTTTAACAACCTTCACATCACGTAAATGGCGTTCCATCACATCCCAAATCGGCTCGCCGCCAATATTCTTAGCATCTTCGCTAACCGGCGCCCAACCAGCAACCTTGTATGTCTTGCTAGGATCAATGTCCTTACCATTTAAACGCATATCACTAATCCGCTTACCGGCAGATGCTGCCGGATCAATGGTGTATTGCATACCACCCACGCGAACCATGTCTCCCCCCTGTTGATAATAGGGATCGGGGTTAAATAAGTTATCTGCGACATCTTCCAAAATAGTCTTGATAGTCTCACCAGTCATATTAGTTACCGTGGTGTATGGGTAGGTAATAGCGGTTTGATCTAGCAAGTTCTCGCGAGTGATGGCTTGGCCTGGCAACAAACTTGTACCCCAACGGAATCCTGGAGAGAATGCAATCTCCGCATTCTTCTGGGCCATTAATCCATCCAGAATTAATTGGTCAAAACTGCCGTTGAAGTTACCGCGACGATACAAAAGACCATCCGTAGTAGCTAATTTCTCATTCAACTTAGCTTCATATGGAGCACGTACTTTAGCGATCAGCTTATTCATCGCAGGATCAGCGGGAATCATATTTGAGAAGATTGGAAAAAGCTTGTAGCGGAAATCTACCGGCTTACCACCCCTCACATCAAAATCAAGCACGCCCAAGAATTTACTATTGGAACCCGCATTAGTAACTAAAGTTATCCCGCCCGAGTTCTTTACCTTGACCGGGATCGGAACGCCATCATGCGTATGACCACCCATAATCGCATCTAGGCCAGTAACACGAGATGCCATCTTTAAATCAACGTCCATACCGTTATGGGATAGCAATACAACTACTTTTGCGCCTTTAGCCTTTACCTCATCAATGGTCTTCTGAAGATTTTCTTCCTGAATACCAAATGTCCAATCTGGCGTGAAATAACGTGGATTAGCAATCGGGGTATATGGGAAAGCCTGACCAATGATGGCCACTTGAATACCACTCTGCACCTTCATTACATATGGATTAAAGACAGAGTCACCAAAGTCTGACGTCTTAATGTTTTGCGCAAGAAAAGAAACCTTGCCTTTAAAATCGCCATTCACAATTTCCATGACGCGTTTCTCGCCTAGAGTCATTTCCCAGTGCGGCGTCATGACATCGACACTCAGGAGCAAGGCAGCATCAACCATGTCCTGACCATTAGTCCAAAGTGCTGTAGCAGATCCCTGCCAAGTATCACCACCATCCAATAACAGCGCACCCGGACGACTGGTTTTGATTTGCTTAATCAAGCTTGCCATATGAGCGAAGCCACCCATCTTGCCGTAATTTTGTGCAGCTGCAACGTAGTCAAGGTAAGTAAAGGCATGCGCATCCCGCGTTCCTGGCTTAATGCCATTAGCCTTTAGGAAATATTCGCCAACTAAGTGAGGAGTCTTACCCTCTTGCGCACCAATACCAAGATTGACGTTTGGCTCACGGAAATAAATTGGCAATAGCTGAGCATGGCAATCTGTGAAATGCAAAAAATGAATATTTCCAAAGTTTGGCAAATCATAGAATTTTTGGGCAGTTGTTTGCGCGTTAGCAAAATTAGATTGCAAGCTCATACCACCTGCCGATGCAATAGCCAATGCCTGCAAAAATTCCCGTCGATTTAAAGACATAGATGTTCCCTCGAGAAAACAGGCCTTTCGGCCTGTTTAGATATGTTATTTATTCACAGGTGATTCTGGATCAAGTAGTAAGGCCATGACATCCTGAATTTGCTGCTCATTCAATAATTTGAAATGGGCAAAACGTGGCATATTGCTACAAGCGTTATAGGCCTTGGAGTTATTAATACGATTCCAAGTATAGGTAACTACCTCTTTGGAGTAGCCACGCATTTTTCCATAACCAGTGAGCGATGGACCAATATTTCCATAAGAAATTTCTTTGGAGTCAATTTGATGGCAGTTATAACAACCTCCACCAATTGGGGTATCGGCTTTATCAGACCATGTGGCCCCACGACCACTTTGCGCGATTCGCTCACCATTCTTCCAGTCGCCCATATATTTTCCATCAGCAGGCTGCTTAATCGAATCCATATTGATCCTCTGGATTTTTTCGCGCATAGCTTGACCTTGCTTGCTATCAGCAAACTGAGGATCTGAACAGAACTTCTGGGTTGCATCTTGGTCAATACGATCCAATCCAGCAATACCGTCGGCTCGGAAACTCTCTTGAATCATCTTATTAAATTTTGGATCATTTTTCTGTTGGGCAAGCGCAGGAGTTTGAACTAAACCAGCAGCAAAAATAAATCCTGTAGCAGCTAAGAGTTGTTTTAAGTGTGTAATTTTCATGTTCATCTCTTATCCATTAACGCTTTAAGCCAGGTGTTTCGACTGTTCCGCCATTTGCGGTCTTTGCCATATACATAGACAAGGCGATAGTCACATCCGAGCCGTATACAGGGAAAGGAAAGCGTTGCTGACGAAAGCAATCATTCAAACGTTGTTGCATGGTCCAAAATTGACCACTTGATACGCGGTAGGCTGGCCAATAACCCCAACCCAAAGCCGCACCCTTTTGCTCTGTAATGTTGGGTAAATCTTGTAAACGAATACGCTTACCATTTTCAGCATGACAAGATGCACAGGAGAAGTCCATCGGACCACCCTGGAAAAAGAAAGCGCGCTTACCAAGGTCATACATCTCTTTTTCCTTTGGATGCGCGGTACTGACCTTAATCTTGTCACCCTTAGACAAAGTGACAACATAGGCAACGATAGCCTCCATATCCTTCTTGGGACCCTTTTGGAATGGGGCATCAATCATTTCCTGTGGATCTCGACCCTGCAGCACTTGCATACACGTCATCAAGCGTGACTCTAAATCTTGAACTTTATTAGTGTCTTTGAAGTAACGTGGCAGCTGTGCAGCGGCTCCCTTCACTACTCCAGGACCTAAACCCAAATTACATTGTTCAAGAGTTGCATTCTTTGGACCGGCCGGCTTTTTCCACAAATCTTCACCAGCCGCCTCATAGAGTTCTGAGGGATTTCCGTCGGCAATCATCTCGCGATATTTAGCAATATCGTCTGTAGCACTCTTTTGTGCTGACACCGAAGATGTCATTGTTAATAAAGCCACCACTAGACTAGTAGTCAGCCCTAAGGTCAATTTACGCTGCATTTCCTACCCTTTCAGAACCACGGAGGCGGTAAAGATTTATTAAAGCAAAAAAACAATTAAGAAGCAGTTGCTTCATCAGTGCGTTTGTCGCCCTTACTATCATTCCAAGTGACAACAATTTTGTCGCCCTTAGCGCCTTTGTACTTAAAGTTCAAAAATGGATCCTTAGATACCGCTGGTCCAAACTGGCCATTAAATACATCCTTGCCATTTGCCTTGACATTGATAGTGCTGATAAACCAAGCTGGAATGGTTTTACCGGAAGCGTCTTTACGCTGACCAGATTCCATATCGTGTTTCATCAAAATTTTTACATCTACAGTGCCACCATTTTCAGCAGCTCTTACGCGCATTGGATCAGCCATTTTGGTTCCTTTTTAACTCTATAAATAAATGAATTGTTCTATTGAATTACTACGGAATTAACCGCCGCAACCACCAAGCGTTACTTTGACTTCTTTAACAGTCATAAGCCACTTACCATCAGCCTTTACTAAGCCATATACATTAGATGTTTGACCCATCTTGATACGAGTTGTAACGAAAGAGTCTGTGCCAGCCGGGATAAAGAATTGGGCGGCGAGTGCACTTGGATTCTTTTCGACCAAGATTGCCATTTGCTCCGCTTTAAGAGAGGTGGTAATTCCGACAGGAACAACCGCGCCGTTTTCAGCAATATCAGGGGCATTTAAAGTAACCGCAGATGATTTTTCTGGACTACTAGCACCCATGATCTTAAACACATCATCGATACCCTTGCCTTCAAAAGCGGCTTTGTTCCACTCTTGGGCTTGAGCAGAACTAATAAGACCTGCAGAAGCCATCAAGCCAAATACTGCTGAGTACTTCAATACACTGCGACGCTGCTGATTCATAAAAACTCCTTTATTAATCTTTACTTCTCTCAATTTATTGCTTATTTTGCATTAAAACACCCTGCTTACTACCAAAAATAGCTTTTTATTTACCACCAGACAGCATCCAAACTACCAAAGCCTTACGGTCTTCGTCAGAAAGCTGGGTTTGAGCTGGCATCGGGATTGAGCCCCATACCCCCGCTCCCCCAACTTTCACCTTGGTCATCAATTTATCCACTGCACTACTCTGACCCTCATACTTTTTAGCAATATCTGCAATTGATGGTCCAACCAACTTGGCATTGGGGGCGTGGCAAGCCGAGCAGTTCTCATTTTTAAAGAGCGCTGACGGACCTTTTGCTGCAGAAGAATGGGTATCTGCTGCATGTGCCAACCCAGCACCTGAAGAACCTGGTAATTGCTTAATGGGTGGCTTCGTGGTGTCTGCACCACGATATGGACCATACATCCGATTTTGCTCCGCAATATTTTCATGCGCGTTGCGAGCAAAGTCTGGCAAGACTGATCCAATTTGCACAAATGGCACACAGTTATGCATACATGCACTGCCATTGACATCAGGCTTATCTTTGACATTCCAGAAACCATGCTTAGTCGTCATGCCGTTTCGGTTTGGCATTTTAATTTCAGCAATATTTTTATCGCTGAGAACAAAATCATCAGGAACAATTTCACCAAGGCTCAAAATAAATGCAACCAGTGCATAGGTGTCATCAGGAGTCAGTGATCTAGGAGCATTCCACGGCATCGCACGGTAGATGTAATCCCACAGCGTAGATACCGTAGGCACTTTCATTAAGGTCGTTCTTTGCGGCTGCTTCATATCTTTTAATGAGGCAACTCGACCTGTCTTAACATCATCTTTGGAGGTACCACCAGCGATGGGAGTAAAGATTTCATTAGACTCACCAAAGGTGCCGTGGCAACTGGCGCATTTGGCCTCCCATATATCCTGGCCTTTTTCGACAGAACCAGATCCTTTTGGTAAACCTTTAAAGTCTGGACGCACATCAATATCCCAAGCTGCTACTTCAGCAGGAGTCGCAAGTCTTCCAATTCCAGGAAATTTAGCTGAACCTGATTGGGCAAATGTGATTTGCGCCGCTACTGTGATGAGCACCGCAACTCCTAGGCGGACCTTAAATTTATCCAACTTGAACATTGCTCACCTCGCCGTTTGAATCTAATTTCCATGATTGAATTGCATTGTTGTGATAGATCGAGCGTGTACCGCGTAAATTGCGAAGCGTCTTGATCGACGGCTGAATGTAGCCGGTATCATCCACGGCTCTTGATTGCATGATTACCGGGGAACCATCCCATACCCAATCGATATTGAAACGTGTAATAGATTTAGTGAGAACGGGTGTTTCTAGGCGTGCTCTTCGCCAATTATTACCACCATCAAAAGAAACATCTACTCGAGTAATTTTTCCGCGACCAGACCAGGCCATGCCACTGACGTTGTAGAAACCTTTATCCAATAACTGTTGGCCACCCGATGGTGTGGTGATAACTGATTTGCATTCCTGAATTGAGGCATATTGACGGTGATCACCATTTGGCATTAGCTCAATATAGTGAACAGCTTCATCTTTAGAGTTCCATGGGGCATCGCCTACCTCTAGACGACGCAACCACTTCACCCAGCTAACACCTTGAACTCCAGGAACCACCAAGCGTAATGGGAAGCCGTTTTCTGGGCGCAACATCTCGCCATTCATGGCCCAAGCAACAATTGTGTCATTAAGACAGCTCTCGAGATTGATAGTGCGAGTCATTCCTGAACCGTCACCGCCCTCAGCTAACATGAACTTTCCTTTTTTGAGGTCAGCGCCACACTCTTCCAGCAATACTTTTAAAGGAACTCCTGTAAATTCACAGCAAGAAAGCATGCCGTGTGTGTACTGAACAGTTGGGACTGCCACATTGCCCCACTCCAATCCGGTATTTGCGCCACACTCAATGAAGTGAGTACGAGAAACAGAAGGTAAACGCATTAAATCATTCATCGTGAAAACGCGTGAATTCTTCACCAAGCCATTCACCATCAAGCGATGTGTTTCTGGATTGACGTTATACCAACCCTGATGATGACGCTCAAAATGCAATCCGTTGGGAGTGATAGTCCCGAATAAGCCTTGAAGTGGAGTAAAGGCAACAGAGGCAGCCGACACACGTGTCAAGCCTGGCGACTCACGGCGAATGAGGTTTGACTCATAAATTGAAGGCACACCATAAGGCATGGTTGCTACATTCTTACCAAGTGTTGTTTGCCATTCTTGCTTTTCAAGGATTGCTGGATCACCCTCGCCTGCTGCCATAGCCAGGGGAGCTGTCAGTCCGGCTGCTGCACCGCCAAGGGCAGACATAAAACCTTTACGTAAGAAGCCGCGGCGATTTTCATCTAAGCCGTGTGCATTAATATCGGCGATAAGCTCCTGAGAAATAAAATATTCTGGCGCCTTTATAAGGCGAGCCTGATTACTGGGCTTTTCGATTGCACCGATATCCTGCACGCTTATCTCAATTTGTTTTTTATTCATGTGATCTCTGCTTTAGTCAATAGATACTAAAAAATTAATGCAAACTCTCTGCAATCTTGGCACACACGTTTTGGCACATTTCTACAGTGGCGTTATCAGCTATTGAGTAAAAGACAGTGACGCCCTCTTTTCGTCTAAGCAAAATTCCCGCTTTATGTAGGGCGGAAAGGTGACGTGAAACATTAGCCTGGCTTGAGCCGCATAACTCAACAACCTCAGATACAGACTTTTCACCGCTACATACCGCATACATGATTCGTAAGCGTGACGGCTCCGATAAGACATTGAAATATTTAGCAACTTCCGCAAAAACCTCTTCCATGGCTTGTGGAGAGAGATCTTTGGTGGCTTTTTTTACTTTTGATTTGATATTCACTGGTGATAACTGTATATGCGTATATATGCATATATTAGACGCTACCCCGAAGTTATTACATAGTGAGATACCCTAAGTTACAAACACAATACAATCAAAGAAATGGATATTGATGCAATTCTGCTGTCCTTAAAGCTTGCTTTTTGGACCATGGCCCTGATCTTGCCATTTGGGATATGGGCAGCCCATAAGCTATTAAATCTCAATAGAAGCCGACCATGGGTTGAGGCTGCTCTGGCGCTTCCCTTGGTACTTCCGCCGACAGTTTTAGGCTACTACTTTCTAGTTTCGTTTGGTCACACCAGTATTTTCGGCGTTCCCCTTGTATTCTCATTTACAGGAATCCTGCTTGCATCGCTAATTGCAAATATCCCATTTGCGATACAACCTATACAGCGAGCCTTTGAGGCCATTAATCCAGAAATTCGAGAAGCCGCCCAAGTCAGCGGCCTCAGTAACTGGCAAATCTTTCGTTTAATTGAGCTTCCCCTCTCTTGGCGTGGCATCACTGGTGCCGCCGCCCTTACTTTCGCCCATACCCTTGGGGAATTCGGCGTTGTCCTGATGGTTGGCGGCGCAATACCTGGCGAGACAAAAACAGCCTCTATTGCAATTTATGACAGGGTTCAGAGCTTTGATACCACTGGTGCCGGCGCCATTGCTCTCGTGCTCTTGGGTATATCCCTCATATGTATTGCTCTCTCCTATGGAGTATTGGGGCGTAAGCCAAATCTGCACAGAGGCTTAAGCTAATGTTAAGGGTCAAAATTGAGCAGAACAGTCCAAGTCCACTTCAAATCAACTTGGAATGCGCCCCAGGTGAGTTGCATGCTTTGGTTGGACCATCCGGGAGCGGAAAAACTACCGCCCTCAGGACCATTGCAGGCTTAAACATACCCGCTAGTGGAAAAATTGAATGTGATGGTAAGGTCTGGTTTGAAGCCGATGATCTCGGACATAAAGTCCAACAGCTCTCTCCTGCAGAACGCTCTTGCGGCTTCTTATTTCAGCAGTACGCTCTTTTTCCTCATCTCAGTGCCTTGGATAACGTGACGATTCCACTGCAGAACTCTGATCTCAATAAATCTGAGCGCAAGGTAATTAGCTTGGATCTGCTTGATCGCATGGGCATTGCTAATCTCGCAGAGCGCATGCCAAATCAATTATCTGGTGGACAACAGCAACGCGTTGCACTCGCAAGAGCGCTTGCTAGACAGCCCAAAGTGCTACTACTCGATGAACCATTCTCGGCGATCGATACACCAACACGCCAAGGTCTATATAAAACATTGGCAGAGCTTCGTTCAGACTTAAATATCCCCATCTTGTTAGTCACACATGACCTACGTGAGGCTGATTTACTAGCTGATCAAATTACCGTTATCGACCAAGGCATCAGCCTGCAAACTGCAGCGCCACAAGTACTGTTTCAGAAACCAAGAAATTCAAGGGTAGCTGAATTAGTTGGTATTAGCAATATGTTTAATGGTGTATTCGATACCGGTACCTTGAGCTGGGATGGTTGTACAAAGCTCTTTTCAGTCGCGGACAAAGGAAAGATTCCATCGAAAGCCCGAGTTGCCTGGGTTATTCCCCAAAGTGGCTTAAGCGTTCATAACAAACCAACGCAAACTAGCATGCCTGCCTTAGTTGAGAAGATGAGCAGTCTTGGTCAGATAGCGGTGACTCAATTACGTATTCAAGACAGTAAAAATACGATTGAATGGGAAGCCTCCTCTGCTGAGGTAAGGAGACTGGACATGGAAGTTGGCAAGCAAATGCATATTGAACTCGATGGAAAGCAAATTCATATCATGCCGCTCAGGCCTATAAACGACCCACGAAGATTTATTGGGCATCATAACGAGAATTTTTAATCAAAAATATTCCGTGAATCAAACTACGAGAGTTTGAATAAGACTCTCTAGCTCTTTTCAAATAGTTTATATCAGCAAGAAGCATCTCTTTTTATGTGCTAGTATCCTCAAAATTACGCTTTTTACCACTTAATAAAAATGGAGTTTTTTAATGAAAAATAGTCGTCGCCAATTTATGATTATGTCTGCTGCTGGTGCTTGTACCCTGGCTCTAAATAGTAAAGTGCAAGCCCAAACAATGGTTTCTGAAACCGATCCGCAAGCTGCCGCTTTGGGTTACAAAGCTGTTGCCACAACCGTCGATAAGGCAAAGTATGCGAAATATGCTGCTGGTCAAGAGTGCGATAACTGCGCCCTGTACCAAGCTAAGGGTTCAGCAACACAAGGTGGCTGCTCTTTGTTTGGAACTAAGCAAGTGGCAGCAAAAGGCTGGTGTTCAGCTTACGCTAAGAAGGCTTAATGCAAAATTAGGTTTGAGATTAATAAAAAAGCTGCTTCGGCAGCTTTTTTATTGCCGTAAGTATCTAGATAAGTGTGACCAATCTGCCATGCACTTCATGTCGACGGTTTTTATGCAATCTTTTTAGCTACCATTCCGAGTAATGCTGATAAGCCAGTGTGCCTCGCACCCTCCGATAATTCTTTTTCGTAGCACTGCAGATCAAGTATTTCAAATCCTTGGCTTAACTCACGAATCATTTCTTCTGTATAGAGATGCTCTATAAGTGATGGGCCACCGGTTTTGTAATCCAACTGCTTTGGTGTATATCCCTGCAGAATGAATAGGCCACCTGGTTTCAAAGTCTGAAGTACTTGATTGAAAATTCGGGTACGCATTTCGGGATCAGCAAACTGAATAAAGATACCAACTACCGCATCATATGAATTGGCCTGCCAATCAAAGCCATCGGTGTCACAAAGACTATATTGAATATTGACTTCGTTATCAGAAGCAAACAGTTTTGCTTTGCTTAATGCAATATCGGAAACATCAAAACCTGTGACGCGCATACCTTGCTTGGCAAGCCAAACGCCATTGCGCCCTTCTCCATCAGCAATGCAGAGAACGGAGGAATTGCGCTTGAGATAAAGGGTTGTTTGTTTAACTAGATATTCATTTGGATCTTTACCAAAGATGAATTCTTTTTTATCGAAGCGTTCATTCCAGAACTGGGTGGCATCTGCAAAGCCCATTGCTTACCTGACCTTGAATACATTCAATATGAGATTATTTCTTCAAGCCACCAATCAGATCGCTCTTTAAATCCACTACGCTCTCGAGACCAACTGCGATACGAACCAAGCCATCAGTGATGCCTGCAGCTTTTCGAGCCTCTGGACTTACTCGGCAGTGTGTCGTTGTAGCAGGATGGGTAATCGTTGTACGTGTGTCTCCTAGGTTTGCTGTAATGGAGCAAAGTTTCGTTTGATTAATTAACTTGAAAGCCGCTTTTTTTCCACCTTTAAGTGTGAAAGACAAAATAGCACCGCCCGCTTTTTGCTGGCGCTTAGCCAACGCATACTGAGGATGAGACTTCAGACCAGGGTGATAAACGCGCTCTACTCCCGACTGTTTTTCCAACCATTGAGCAATCTCTAGAGCATTTTTACTTTGCTGCTTCATGCGCAACTCTAGCGTCTCTAAACCTTTTAAAAACACCCAAGCATTGAACGCTGAAAGTGTTGGGCCTGCAGTGCGTACATAAGGAAATACTTTACCCATGATGAAATCATTGCTACCCACTATCGCGCCGCCGACTACACGACCCTGGCCATCCAAATATTTGGTTGCCGAATGAATTACTACGTCAGCACCTAATGCAAGAGGCTGTTGCAAGGCAGGGGTACAGAAACAGTTATCAACGGCAAAAAGCACGTTTGCTTTTTTGGCAATTTTGGAGATAGCTTTGATATCCGCAATCTCAGTCAATGGATTAGAAGGCGTTTCCAAGTAAAATAACTTGGTATTCTCTTGGACGGCACTCTGCCAAGCCTTGGTATCCGACAGATCCACATAAGTCGTTGTAATACCAAAGCGTCCCAGAATATTGCTAAATAGTTGGATGGTGGCACCAAATACAGAGCGAGAACAAACCACATGATCTCCGGCTTGAAGATGCGACATTGCCATTGTCAAAATAGCAGCCATACCAGAAGAAGTTGCAATGCAAGCTTCGCCGCCCTCTAGCGCAGCCAATCGATCCTGGAACATACTGACAGTAGGATTGGTAAAGCGAGAATAAATAAAGCCCTGATCTGCATGCGCAAAACCATCTGCTGCAAGTTCAGCACTATCAAAGCAAAAGCTAGACGTGAGGAACATGGCCTCAGAGTGCTCTTGATATTCAGCAGTACGGCGTGTGCCTGCACGAACTGCTAAGGTTTCAAGCGCAAGCTTGGAAAAATCAGGTTTTTTACGGGTAGTTTTACTCTTCATATCGCTATTTTGACACCGAATTACAGAATTGCCTTGGACACGCATACCCGAGGAACTCGATCGTTGTTTTTAGTCTTCTGTGGCTAAGTGCAAATGCAGTTGAGAGCGGGCAAAGTCACTAGAATCACGTTGACGGTCGGCTTTGGCCTCGGAGGTATTACGAGCAGCCTCAAGTGCATCTAAATAAGATTCATTGATATCGCCGGTAATATAGTGACCATCAAAACAAGATGCCTCAAAGTGCTGGATATCGGGATTAATATCCTTCACAGCCTGTTTCATGTCTTCAACGCTTTGATAGATTAGTTGGTCTGCGCCAATCATCTTATTGATCTCTTCATCAGTGCGGCCATAAGCAACTAACTCACTACGGGTTGGCATATCAATGCCATAGACATTAGGGAATCGCACCGGTGGCGCAGCAGAAGCAAAAATAACTTTCTTAGCGCCAGACTCTCGTGCCATCTGCACAATCTCAAATGAGGTTGTACCGCGAACAATAGAATCATCCACAATGAGGACGGTCTTGTCTTTGAACTCAATGCGCATAGCATTCAGTTTCTGGCGGACTGACTTTTTACGGACAGCCTGACCTGGCATGATGAAGGTTCTACCGATGTATCGATTCTTAAAGAATCCTTCACGGTAATCTACGCCTAGGCGTTTAGCAACCTGCATTGCCGCTGGACGGCTAGAGTCAGGAATCGGCATCACAACATCAATCTCACCTGGAATAGTTTCTTTGCGGATCTTTTCAGCAAGATAATCACCCATACGCATCCGTACGTTATAAACAGTCACGCCATCAATCGTGGAATCTGGACGAGCCATGTAAACGTATTCAAAAATGCAAGGCGTCAAAACTGCATCGGCAACACACTGACGTGAAGAGAAATTACCATCCAAATCAATATAAATTGCTTCACCAGGATTTACATCACGCACAAAAGTAAAACCAAGGCCATCGAGTGCAACTGACTCAGAGGCGATCATCCACTCTGGGCCCTTTGTTGTATCCATGCGTCCAATACACAGAGGTCGAATTCCAAACGGATCGCGGAATGCCAATAATCCGTAACCGGCTATTAAAGAAACTACTGCGTAAGATCCTTTAACGCGCTTAGTTACCTGTGTAACAGCATTAAACATAGCGCCCTCATCTAGTGCAGCGCTGTTGGTTTCTTTTTGAAGCTCGTCAGCCAATACATTCAATAACACCTCTGTATCAGAACTGGTGTTGATGTGGCGACGATCGCGATAAGCCATCTCTACACGCAGGCTAGCCGCATTAGTCAGATTGCCGTTATGGGCCAAAATAATGCCGTAAGGCGCGCTGACATAAAACGGTTGAGCCTCCTCCTCACTGCTTGCAGAGCCGGCGGTTGGATAGCGAACCTGACCAATACCAGCACTACCTACTAGACTTCGCATATTGCGTGTTCTAAATACATCTCGCACTAGACCATTGGCTTTATGCATTGTGAATGAATTGCCATTCATCGTTGCCATGCCAGCAGCGTCTTGACCGCGATGTTGGAGCAACAACAACGCGTCATAAATGAGTTGATTAACTGGGGAGTGGGAAACTGTTCCGACGACGCCGCACATAAGCCTAGATTCCTATTGTTAATGAAGGTGTAGCGGTGGGTGTAATTTTAGGCATTGCATTACCTAATTGCTTTGCCCAGTCAGCAGGCAACCAACCTTTAATTAAACTAGTAGCCATATCGATTGCTGGTCGGGTAATTGCCTTCTGCCAAGCAACGCTTTGGGGAATGGGAGTCAGGGCTGCCAATGTGGCCATCACAACTATAACTACACCACCACGCACTAAGCCAAAAACAAGGCCAAGAAATCGATCTGTCATGCTCAATCCAGCAGACAAAATAATCTTTTGAATCACATTACCGACAAAACCACAGGCAATCAAAGTGAGAATAAAGAGAATGAGGAAACTCACACCCAAACTCAGCAGCTCATCCATATGAAAAGTAGACAACCATTCAACAGAAAGATAATTTGTATAGTGGTAAGCAACCCAAGCAGCTACAAACCAAGAGGCTAGTGCTAGTACCTCTTTAAAAAGACCCCGAGAAATCCCCACTAATGCAGAAACCAATAGTACTACGAGGGTGAAGTAATCCACCGTGGTTAACTTCAGGGTGGATAAATATTCCATTAAGGTGCTTCCACCTCAACTAGCTTTGGAGACAAGCCCATAGCTTTGAGTTTTTTCTCAGCAGCTTCAGCTGCATCCTGATCGGTAAAAGGGCCCGCTCTTAATAAAAAAAGTTTTACACCGTCAGCGCCGGTTTTATTTGAAACGTAATTAGGAATCTTTTGATCTTTCATCTTAACTATCCAGCCCTTAGCTCGCTCTTCAGATGCAAAAGCACCAACCTGAATAACATATTTACCAGGCCCCGCTTTTTTTGGAAGTTCTTCAGTTTTTGATTTGGTGATTGCCTCTGGCGCGACGATGACTTCTTCACCAGCAGCTAAGCCACTAATAGAATTTGTTTTGCTTACCGTAGGGGATGATTTCGCTACAATTTCTTTGGATGGAGTAGGTGCTTTTTCTTTCGCCGC
This sequence comes from Burkholderiaceae bacterium, assembly GCA_947457745.1. Classification (GTDB taxonomy): domain Bacteria; phylum Pseudomonadota; class Gammaproteobacteria; order Burkholderiales; family Burkholderiaceae; genus Polynucleobacter. The sequence goes on from CANGWT010000004.1 coordinate 22,982, forward strand.
TGTTTCAACAACAGCAGCCGATTTTACCTTCTCATCATTTACGGGTATCACAGCGCTAGGGACAGGCAGACTAGTCACAATATTCACAGCAATATCGTTATTTACAGACTTGGGCTTGTTATCCAAAATACGAGGAAGACCAACTACTGCAATTAACACTAGGACAGCCGCACCAATCAGACGATGACGTGCGCGTTGCTGATCAGGATCTTCTGTAAATGCTAGCTCTTCGTTTTCTTGAGCACGCTGAAAACTGCGGGGGGCTAATTTATTGACTGTACGACGACCCCTCACAGAAGCCCGATCAAGGTCTTCAGTCTCAGAGTTTCGCTTAAAAAGCTGCGGTAAACGAATCATGGATCAATGGGCCTGGTTATTTCGATATGCCATTACTCCGGCAACGGTATAGAAGGATCCGAAGATAACAATTCTATCACCCTCACCGGCCTTAGAAAGCGCTTTTTGATACGCTGTAGCAGGATCTGGGAAGCACTCAATGCCACCATCTTCGCCGTTTTTGACGGACACGCCCAGATCCACCAGCTTCTCAGATAGTGCCGCCGCACTAGCGGCGCGTGGAGTTGGTAAATCAGTGCAAAACCAGAAGTCCACACTATTTAACAGTGGCTTAATAACCCCAGCAATGTCCTTATCCGCCATTGCGCCAAAAATGGCATAGGTGTAGGGGTGGTAGCCCATCTTATCCAAGCCTTGGCCTAAGGTCGCTGCTGCATGGGGATTGTGGGCAACATCTAAAACGATCGTTGGCTGGCCTGGCAACACCTGAAAACGACCTGGTAACTCCACCATAGCAAAGCCATTGCGAATATCCTGTGCACTAACTGGCAGTCGCTGATGCAAAGCCATCAATGCAGCAATTACAGCGGATGCATTCAGAATCTGATTGGCGCCTCGTAATGCGGGGTAGCCTAGACCGCTAAAGCGTTTTTGACGCCCTGCCCAACCCCACTGCTGCTTATCACCCTGAAAGTTATAGTCACGGCCTTGGAGCCATAAATCACAGCCGAGTTTTTCAGCGTGATCAATCAAAGTTTGTGGGGGCACGGGATCACCACAGACTGCAATACCGCCAGCTCGGAAAATGCCCGCTTTTTCAAAACCAATTGCCTCACGTGTACCACCCAAAAAATCGGCATGGTCTATATCAATACTCGTGACAATCGCACAATCTGCATCAACAATATTGACCGCATCCAAACGGCCACCCATACCAACTTCAAGCACTACTGCATCTAATTGAGCCTTGGAAAATAAATGCATGATCGCCAAGGTGGTGAACTCAAAATACGTTAAGGTTGGCGCATCCACTAAGCTAACGCGAGCTTTTTCAACGGCTGCAAAATGCTCTAGCAAAAGATCATCTTTTACCTCTTCACCGTTAATGCGAGCACGCTCGTTAAAGACGAGTAAATGTGGAGACATATGGCAACCAACCTTGTAGCCAGACGCTAGCAAAATACTCTCAAGATAGGCGCAAGTAGAGCCCTTGCCATTGGTGCCGGCCACGGTAATAACAGGGCAATCAAAGTGCATGCCTAGCGCGTCTTTAACACGATTAATTCGAGAAAGACCCATATCGATACCAAC
>CANGWT010000005.1 GCA_947457745.1 Burkholderiaceae bacterium
AGCCCAAAAGCAACGCCGAGCCATGCGCCAATGACAGTAGGAACCATCGAGAGCGCCAAAAGGGCGTAAGTGTTGCGCAGTACGCGGTTGCGTACTTGAGGGGTGCTAATCGAGCCAGTTTGCCCAAAGCCGTAAGAGTTTAGATCGCTCATATTGACTCCTTTTTTCAAAGTAAAAACATAAGCCCACAAGGGACTGTTGACAGTAAGTATAGACAAAATAGGGTAATTTCAAGCCCCCCCTGAAAAGGACTACAACTTGAAGGGTTATGCCCTGTAAATTCAATAGCTTAGCCACGCTCAGATCAGGGTAAATACGGTCAGCCGATGTATAATTTGGGGGTCGCTGAAATCCTAGCGTGTTGTAGTTAGTAGGAGAGAGGTTCTCTCTGGGCCTAATTCAGCGCCAATTCAGCAAAATCTTTGAAATCACTACTGGAGTTTTACATGGCTATCGAACGCACCCTTTCTATCATCAAACCTGACGCTGTAGCAAAAAACGTCATTGGCAAGATCTATGATCGTTTCGAATCTGCTGGTTTGAAGATTGTTGCGTCCAGAATGGCGCATTTGTCACAAGCTGAAGCTGAGCAGTTCTATGCTGTTCACTCAGCACGTCCTTTCTTTAAGGATTTGGTGAGTTTCATGATTTCTGGTCCTGTCATGATTCAGGTATTGGAAGGCGAAGGCGCAATTGCTAAGAACCGTGACTTGATGGGCGCTACCGATCCTAAAAAGGCAGACAAAGGCACTATCCGTGCTGACTTCGCTGATAGTATCGATGCAAATGCGGTTCATGGCTCGGATGCTCCTGAAACTGCTGCTGTCGAAGTGGCATTCTTCTTCGCTGGCATGAACGTTTTCAATCGTTAATTCACGATTGAAAACGAATAAGTTATTTAATACATAAGTAGGCGCATTGACCTCCCCGCGCGTAAATCTCTTAGATTTTGACGCTGACCAAATGGCAGCGTATGTCGCGGGGTTAAATGAAAAGCCCTTTAGGGCGAAGCAACTCATGCAGTGGATACACCAACGGGGTGTTTCCAACATTAACGACATGAGTGATTTGGCTAAAAGCTTTAGAGCGACATTGCTCGATAAGGCAGAAGTTCTTTCACTCCCAATCATTAAAGATGAGCATGCAGCCGATGGCACCCGAAAGTGGTTGCTCGATGTTGGTGCCGGAAATGCTGTGGAGTCTGTATTTATTCCTGAAGATGATCGTGGCACCTTGTGCATTTCATCCCAGGCTGGTTGCGCAGTCAATTGCCGTTTTTGCTCAACCGGCCATCAAGGCTTCTCACGCAATCTTACCGCCGGTGAAATCATTGGCCAACTCTGGTTTGCAGAACATTTACTCCGCACTGATCCGAATGCGGTTCGCCGTATTGAGAAATACCCAACCCCAGGTTGGGAGCATACGGGTCGTGTGATTTCAAATGTAGTCCTGATGGGTATGGGTGAGCCTTTGCTCAACTATGACAACGTGGTAACTGCCTTACGCTTAATGCTCGATGACAGAGCCTATGGTTTATCGCGTCGTCGCGTAACTCTCTCTACCTCTGGCGTAGTGCCGATAATTGATCGCTTGGCGCAAGATTGCCCGGTCGCACTGGCAGTGTCACTGCATGCGCCGAATGACAAGCTTCGCGATCAACTCGTTCCACTCAATCAAAAGTATCCTTTAAGAGAATTGCTTGCTGCGTGCGAGAGGTATTTACCATTTGCCCCAAGAGATTTCTTAACCTTTGAATACTGCATGCTCGATGGCGTCAATGACTCTGATATACAGGCTAAAGAACTGGTGCGTTTATTAGCAAACATCAAGTGCAAAATTAATCTGATTCCATTTAATCCTTTTCCAGAATCTGGATTAAAGCGTTCATCAGCGCAGCGTATTCATGCCTTCGCCAGCATTTTGTTAGATGCGGGTATGGTAGCCACCGTACGAAAAACCCGTGGTGATGATATTGCTGCAGCCTGCGGTCAATTAGCAGGTGATGTGGTTGACCGCACTAGAGTGCGTGAGCGTGCCGTGCATGACAAGCAGATGAATTTGGGTCAAGATGATGGTATTGATAGTCTTGACGATGAAGAAGAGCAAGAGCAAGAGTACCAAGCCGAGCACCCAGTGCAATGGCTTAAAAGATTAGACGACTAATTCATAAAAAGAATCCTATGAGTGATACATCTAGCAATCCTCCCCAGTTGCCATTAGGCCCATCGCCAAAGCGGGAGACACGCCAGGCAACGGTTGCCTGGAAAACTAACATCATTACGATTGGTGGTAATGCGCCAGTGCGGGTGCAATCGATGACCAATACCGACACTGCTGATGCAGTCGGTACCGCTATACAGATTAAAGAGTTGGCTCGTGCTGGCTCGGAGATGGTGCGCATTACCGTGGATACGACAGCTGCGGCTGCAGCAGTTCCCTATATTCGTGAACAGTTAGACAAGATGGATGTCCTAGTGCCATTGATTGGTGATTTTCACTACAACGGTCACACTCTATTAAAAGACTACCCCGAGTGTGCCAAGGCTTTATCTAAGTATCGAATTAATCCCGGTAATGTAGGCAAGGGCGCTAAACGTGATCCGCAATTTGCGCAAATGATTGAGGCCGCCTGTACATACGATAAACCGATTCGGATTGGCGTGAATTGGGGCAGCTTGGATCAAGACTTGCTGGCCAGCATCATGGATGCTAACGCAGCTCTGCCGGTGCCCAAGACTGCGCAAGAGGTCATGATTGAAGCTTTGATTCAGTCAGCCTTACAGTCTGCTGAAAAAGCAGTGGAGTTTGGCATGAATCCAAATCAAATTATCTTGTCTTGCAAAGTCAGTAACGTACAAGATTTGGTAGCGGTGTATCGTGATCTTTCCAATCGCTCAGATTACCCATTGCATTTAGGCTTAACCGAGGCGGGCATGGGAAGCAAAGGTATTGTTTCATCAACTGCTGCATTGGGTATCTTGTTGCAAGAGGGTATTGGTGACACCATTCGAGTTTCTTTAACACCTGACCCAGGAGCGCCACGAGAGAATGAAATCATTGTGGCTCAAGAGATTTTGCAAACCATGGGATTGCGTAATTTCACACCCATGGTGATTGCCTGTCCGGGTTGTGGCAGAACGACTAGTACCACTTTTCAAGAGCTAGCAGCCAATATTCAATCGTATCTCCGTCAGCAAATGCCAGTGTGGAAAAAAACCCATCCAGGTGTTGAGGCAATGAATGTCGCTGTGATGGGTTGTATTGTCAATGGCCCAGGTGAGAGTAAGCACGCCAATATTGGTATCTCATTGCCAGGCACTGGCGAGACTCCTGCTGCTCCTGTATTTGTGGATGGCGTCAAAGTCAAAACCTTGCGTGGCGATAATATTGCTCAAGAGTTTCAGGTCATTGTCGATGATTACGTCAAGCACAATTACGCTCCGAAGTAATAGTAAGACAAAAACCAGAGCAAGAATAAAAACAAGCACACACAATAACAATAAAAAAGAAATCCACCAAAGCACCTCATGACTGACCAGGCAAACCCAACTAAAGCGCAAAAGATTCAGAAAATTAATGGCGTACGCGGCATGAATGATCTTTTGCCAGCAGATGCTGCGCAGTGGACATATTTAGAGCATGTTCTGCGTGACCTCACACGTGCCTATGGTTATGAATTCTTACGCACTCCGATTGTTGAGGCGACTGCAGTATTTCAGCGCGGCATTGGTGAAGTAACCGACATTGTTGAAAAAGAGATGTATTCGTTTGAAGACCGCCTTAATGGTGAGCAACTTACCTTGCGTCCAGAAGGCACGGCGGCATTAGTCCGCTCCGTGATTGAAAACAATCTTCTATACGAAGGACCGAAGCGTCTTTGGTACACCGGCCCCATGTTCCGTCATGAGCGTCCACAGCGTGGTCGCTATCGACAGTTTCATCAATTCGGTATTGAAGCTTTAGGCTTTGCTGGACCAGATATCGATGCAGAAATCATTTTGATGGGTCAACGTTTGTGGGATGAGCTTGGTCTGAAAGGCGTGCGTCTGGAGATTAATTCTTTAGGCCAAGCCAATGAGCGTGCCCAGCATCGCGCCGCTCTGGTAACGTACTTCGAGAAAAATAAAGATCAGCTCGATGAAGATTCCCAACGTCGTTTACTCACGAATCCATTGCGCATCTTAGATTCTAAGAATCCGGTAATGCAAGATTTAATTGAAGGTGCGCCTAAGTTGCTAGATTTCTTGGGCGAAGAATCACTCCAGCATTTTGAGGCGGTGCAAGCATTACTCAGGGCGAATAACATTCCTTGCAAAATCAACCCCCGTTTAGTTCGCGGTTTGGACTACTACAACCTAACTGTTTTCGAGTGGATTACCGAAGAGTTAGGGGCGCAAGGTACGATTGCCGGTGGCGGTCGCTATGACCCATTGATTGAACGTATGGGTGGTAAAGCTGCTCCAGCCTGTGGTTGGGCAATGGGAATGGAGCGTGTCTTGGAGCTCATGAAGGTTTCTGGGTCTTTGCCAGAAACACAGGCGCAATGCGATGCTTTTGTTATTCACCAAGGGGACGAGACCCTGACTGCAGCCATGATCATTGCTGAGCGCCTGCGTAATGCGGGCATCGATGTCATCCTGTTCTGCCCTCCCGATGGCCAGGCTGCTAGTTTTAAGTCACAAATGAAGAAGGCGGATTCGAGTGGGGCAGCTTATGCTGTCATCATTGGGCCGGATGAATTAGCTAAGAATGAGGCTCAACTCAAAGATTTGCGTAGCACTGGTGAACAAAAGGCGGTTGCCCTTGATAGCGTTGTAGAAGCGTTAATTGACGCCATCATTGGCGCCACCGAATAGAATTAAGACATTGATGATTAATACTGTATTTATTTGCTTGGATTGACATGCCTTTAGACCTAGAAGAACAAGAACAATTAGATCAACTTAAAGCATTTTGGCAAAAGTATCGCAACCTGATTACTGGTGTGCTGACAGCTGCTTTATTTGCTTATGCAGGGTATAGCGGCTATCAATGGTGGCGTACTAGCCAGGCTGCAACTGCATCTCAGCTATACGAGACCATGGTTACTGCGATCAACAATGGTGATAAAGATCAAACTTTACGTGCTGCTGATGATTTGCAAAAACAGTTCTCTGGCACGCCCTATGCTGCAATGTCCAGTTTAGTGGCTGCGAAGATTGCCTCTGATGCAGGGGACTCAGCAAAGGCGATGGATTATTTGCGTTGGGCCGCCAAAAATTCATCGGATCAAGGTTACTTGGCTTTGGCGAAATTACGTTTAATAGCCCAGTTGATTGAGCAGGGCTCCGAAAAAGATTTTGCAGAGGCGGATGCGATTCTAAAAGAGAAGCCTATCTCAGGTTTTGAAGCCTTGTGGTTAGAGCGTCGCGGTGATTGGTATTTGGCTCAAAAGAATACGGCTGATGCACGCAAGAGCTATGAGGCTGCATGGAAGCAGTTAAATGATGCAAAGGAATTCCCAGAAGAGGCACGTCGTCTCTTGAAGGTTAAATTAGATGCCGTCGGAGGAGTAGCTCAGTGATGATGGATTGCAAGCGCATAGCAAAACTAGCAAGTACGGCTTTAGTACTAGGCTTTGTAGTAGCGGCCTTAGTAGCTTGCTCAGGTAGCTCGCGTGTACGCAAGCCTGCGGAGCTGGTTCCCGTTAGCAATCAATTTGATTTTTTTCCCGTATGGTCAACTAGCGTAGGCTCGTCTGAGTCATTTAATTTTCATCCTGCAGTAGCAGGTGATGCCGTTTATGCCGCTTCTCATCGCGGTAATCTCACCAAGATCGATTTACGCACTGGTCAAAAAGTATGGGAAGTATCTGTACCAGATCGCCTATCGATTGGACCCGGATCAGATGGTCGTACTACTGCAGTAGTCACGACTAAAGGAACGGTCTATGCCTATGATGATACTGGCAAGGCCATTTGGAATGTCAGCATTGGTAGTGAGGTCCTTTCAGAGCCAGTGGTCGCTGGCGGTGTAGTCATCATCCGTGCTTTGGATAATCGCTTTGTTGGTTTTGATGCCCAGACAGGTGTTCGCAAGTGGACTTATCAGCGTCAACAATCGGCACTGTCATTGCGCGTTGGTTACGGTATGCTTGCCATCGGTAATGAGGTGATTGTGACTGGGTTTTCTGGGGGTCGCTTTGGCATGATTGTGATTGCGAATGGCGGTCTGGTGTGGGAATCACCAATTTCTTTTCCAAAAGGCTTCTCTGAAATTGAGCGATTGAATGATGTGACAGCTAAGCCAAGCATGGAAGGCGAAATCATTTGCGCCGTCTCTTATCAGGGTCGGATAGGTTGTGGTCAAGCGCGCACAGGTAATTTATTGTGGTTCAAAGATTATTCAAGTTATACCGGCACAGCGCAAAGTCCTGATTTGGTTTTTTCCTCAAACGAAAAATCGCATGTCACCGCCTTTGCCGTAAAGGATGGTTCACAAGCCTGGGAAAACACGCAGCTCACATTTAGAGATGTCAGTGAGCCAATGGCAATTGGCAAAGTCTTACTCCTCGGTGATGCGCAAGGTTATGTGCATGCACTCTCACAAGCGAATGGTGAAATGCTGGCACGCATTCGTCATGACAGTAGTCCCATCACAGCCGCACCGATTGCGGTGAATGGCCTCATCTTGGTTCAGTCTCAAGGTGGAAAACTAGCGGCGTACAGTCCAAAATGAATCCAGTAATTACTATTGTCGGTCGTCCTAATGTTGGCAAATCGACACTCTTTAATCGCTTAACGCGTTCGCGTGATGCTTTAGTGGCTGACTTCTCGGGCCTGACCCGCGACCGTCACTACGGTAAAGGCCGCATTGGCGAGCGCGCATTTATTTGCGTAGACACCGGCGGTTTTGAGCCTGTAGCTAAGACCGGTATCGTTGCCGAGATGGCCAAGCAAACTAAGCAAGCCGTTGCTGAATCCGACATTATTATTTTCTTGGTGGATGGCCGTTTGGGTATGGCTCCACAAGATCGCGTGATTGCAGATTTCTTGCGCAAGACTGGTAGGCCCATCATCTTGGCAGTGAACAAAACTGAGGGTATGCAGGCTGGTGTGGTTACTGCAGACTTTCATGAACTGGGTTTAGGTGAACCATTTCCGATCTCATCAGCGCATGGTGATGGTGTGCGCGGCTTGATTGATGATGCTTTGGATTCTTTAGGCGTTCCAGAGCCAGAACCAGAAGAACAAGAAAGTGATCCCAATCGTCCAATGAAGATTGCGGTAGTGGGTCGTCCTAACGTTGGTAAATCCACCTTGATCAATAAATTGATCGGTGAAGAGCGTGTCATTGCCTTTGATATGCCGGGCACAACACGTGATGCAATTGAAGTGCCGTTTGAACGCAATGGTAAGCCTTACATCCTAGTAGATACCGCAGGTCTTCGTCGCCGTGGAAAAGTATTTGAAGCGATTGAGAAGTTTTCAGTTGTTAAAACATTGCAAGCGATTGCTGATTGCAATGTCGTCATTCTGATGCTGGATGCCCAGCAGGATATTTCTGAGCAAGACGCCCATATCGCTGGATTTATTGTCGAGGCAGGACGTGCATTAGTAGTGGCGGTGAATAAGTGGGACGGTCTTGATACTTACGTCAAAGAACGCGCACGTTTAGAGATTGCTCAAAAATTGCGCTTCCTAGATTTTGCAAACGTACACCCGATTTCTGCTAAGAAGGGTACCGGCCTCAAAGAGCTATTTAAAGATGTTGATCTGGCTTATGCCGCAGCCATGGCGAAATTGCCAACCCCAAAACTCACCCGTATTTTGCAAGAGGCCATTGAGCACCAGCAGCCTAAGCGTGTGGGCATGGGTCGTCCCAAATTGCGCTATGCCCACCAAGGTGGTATGAATCCCCCTATTGTGGTGATTCATGGAACCGCTTTGAGTGGCGTAACTGATAGCTATAAGCGTTACCTTGAGGGTCGTTTTAGGGAGGTCTTCAAGTTACGCGGCACCCCGTTGCGCATTCAGATGAATACCGCTAAAAACCCTTATGTTGATACGGACAAGGGTAAAAAAGGTAAAAAGAAGTAAAAAAGTAAAAATAGCGCTACAGTTTTAATTGTGTTTTAAGTGAGGGGCTTGTTTTTTGAATATGAGCCCCCCTATATTGGATGTATGAAATGGTAGTTAGCGGTGCTGAGCAGTAAGTCATTTAATAAAAAAAGCAAGACTCCCAAAATAGCAGCAGCAAATAAAAACCATTAAGGAGCAGTATGAATAACAGCAAAATTCAATTACTACAGGATCCTTTCCTCAATGCCCTGCGCAAAGAGCATGTTCCCGTCTCCATCTATCTTGTTAATGGCATTAAGCTACAGGGTAATATTGAATCGTTTGATCAATACGTAGTCCTCTTGCGCAATACCGTAACTCAGATGGTCTACAAACACGCTATTTCTACAATTGTTCCTGCTCGTGCAGTGGAGTTCCGCACGGAAGAAGTTAGCTCTGTTTAAAACAGGTGTAGATGCGGCGCGTGCCGTTCTGGTTGGTGTCGACACAGGCCGCGAAGATTTTCCGGACAGCATGGCAGAGCTCTGCCTGCTTGCACAGAGTGCCGGCTCTATACCCATCGCTAGCGTGATTGCCCGCAAAGGTAAAGCGGATCCCGCTTTGTTTATTGGCTCAGGCAAAGCGAACGAAGTTAAAAAAGCGATGGAAGAGCAAGGTGCAGAATTAGTGATCTTTAACCATCCGCTTTCCCCAACCCAGCAACGTAATTTAGAGCGCCATATTGGCTTTCATGTGATGGACCGCACGGGTCTGATTTTGGACATCTTTAGCCAAAGAGCGCAAAGTCATATTGGTAAAACTCAGGTCGAGCTAGCTCAGGTTCGCTATCGTATGTCTAGATTAGTGCGTGCCTGGAGTCACCTAGAGCGTCAACGTGGTGGTATTGGTGTGCGTGGCGGCCCTGGTGAAACTCAGATGGAGTTAGATCGACGGATGCTGGCAACCAAGGCAAAACGTCTAGAGGCCGAGCTTGAAAAGCTTCAGCGCCAACAGAGAACCCAAAGAAGAGCCCGTAACCGCAGGGATGTTTTTTCAGTTTCGCTAGTGGGTTACACCAATGCCGGTAAATCTACTTTGTTTAATTCCCTTACAAAAGCAGGGACTTATGCGGCAGATCAGTTATTTGCAACCCTAGATACAACCTCCCGTAAAGTCCATTTAGACGGCGTGGGTTCAATTGTGGTTTCCGATACAGTGGGATTTATCCGTGAGTTACCTCACCAGTTGGTGGAGGCATTCAGGGCCACCTTGGATGAAACCATTCATGCAGATCTGATTCTGCACGTGATTGACGCTTGTAGCCCGGTCGCAAGGGAGCAAAAGGCTGAAGTAGAAGCTGTTTTGCGGGAAATTGGGGCTGATGATATCCCCCGAATCGAGATCATGAACAAGATTGATCAGATGCCCCAGACTTTTATGGAAGGGGCGGTCCTAGTGCGCGATTCCGAGGGAATTCCTAGCCAGGTTTTCCTTTCCGCCAAGACTGGCCAGGGCCTTGATTTATTGCGATCAGCCCTTGCTGAATGCTCTCAAATGACTGATAGAATAAGGGTCGAGCATAATCGTGCCAAAGTTCAAATGAACCTAGACGAGTTTTTAGCTCCTTTACCAGAACGACCAGAAACTTCCGAATTTAATCCGATTCCTAACCGTAAGTACTCACCAAACGATGCGTAAATTTCTCGAACTGTTTTCGGTCAATGATCCAGGCTGGGGTAACAGTCAACCAGGTAGTGGATCCAAAGATGCTAAAGAGGGTCAAGGCTCTGATCAGGCTCCAAAAGTAGATCCTGCTAATCCAGGGTCGGATAAGCCTGTTGAAACTCAACCTCAAAATCAGCCTGCACGACCAAATGGTCCTCCAGACTTAGATGAGTTATGGCGCGACTTTAATGATCGCCTGAGCGGTATTTTTGGCGGTAAGAAAAAGCCAGGCTCCGCATCAAGCGCACCAGCAAATAAGCCGAATAGCACTGATATTCCTCCGCCATCGCAGCGTGGTAATGGTGGCGGTAATGGCGGTGGCTTCAATGCGCCTAACTTTAATTTCACCAACCCCTTTGGATCTAAAGTCACGGTGCTCATGGCTGCGGGCGGTGTAGTGCTACTGTGGATTTTTAGTGGTTTCTACATTATTCAAGAAGGCCAGTCGGGCGTGGTCACTACGTTTGGTAAGTATGCTTACACCGCAGGCCCTGGTATTAACTGGCGCATGCCTTGGCCTGTGCAAACTGAGCAAATTGTTAACGTCTCCGGTGTGCGTTCTGTCGAAGTTGGTCGTTCTGTTTTGATTAAAGCAACCAATCAAAAAGATACTTCCATGCTCACGGAAGATGAAAATATTATTGATGTGCGTTTCGCAGTTCAGTACCGCCTAAAAGATCCAACCGATTACTTGTTTAACAATCGCGATCCCGATACCACTGTGGTGCAAGCTGCAGAAACTGCAGTGCGTGAAATTGTGGCGCGTAGCAAGATGGATACTGTTTTGTACGAAGGCCGTGAAAAGATTGCGATTGATTTAGCTGCCTCAATACAGAAAATCCTGGATAGCTATAAAACTGGTATTTATGTAACGAGCGTTACTGTTCAAAACGTTCAGCCACCTGAGCAAGTGCAAGCTGCATTTGATGATGCTGTTAAGGCAGGTCAAGATCAGGAGCGCCTTAAGAGTGAAGGTCAGGCATATGCAAACGACATCATTCCACGCGCAAAGGGCACGGCTGATCGACTCATTCAAGAGGCTGAAGGTTATAAGTCTAGGGTGGTTGCAACAGCAGAGGGTGATGCAAACCGCTTTAAGCAGGTATTGACTGAGTACGCTAAAGCGCCAGGTGTGACTCGCGATCGTATGTATATCGATAGCATGCGCGAGATGTATAACAACGTGTCTAAAGTTTTAGTAGACACCACCAAGAGCAACAGCATGTTGTATTTACCTCTCGATAAAATCATCGCTCAAGTAAGCGCAGAAAGCGCGCAAGTCGCTACTGGTCAGGCGTCAGCTTCGACCCCTACTGGGTCTGTGACAGTGGGAGGTGCCACAGGTAATCCAGCAGCCCCATTTAGCAACAATACAACTAGCCCAAGCCCAAGCAACACCTCTGGCATTGGTGCTTCCGAAAAACGCGACGGCCTGAGAAACCGTGATAGAGGGGATGCAAGATAATGAATGCAAATCGTCTCTTAGCCGCTATTGCTGGCCTGATTGGCCTTCTCTATGTTCTGGCTTCAAGTATTTTTGTAGTGGATCAGCGTAACTTTGCTGTGGTGTTTTCATTTGGGCAAATTGTGCGCGTGATTGAGCAGCCTGGCTTGCAAGTGAAGCTGCCAGCGCCTTTTGAAAACGTGCGCTTCTTTGATCGTCGTATTTTGACTATTGATACCCCAGAAGCAGAGCGCTTTATTACCTCTGAAAAGAAAAATCTCTTGGTAGATTCTTATGTCAAGTGGCGTATTGTTGACCCCCGCAAGTTCTTTGTCAGTTTTAAGGGTGATGAACGCTTGGCACAAGATCGCTTAACTCAGTTAGTGCGCTCTGCCTTGAACGAAGAGTTCACTAAACGCACAGTTAGAGAGATTATTTCAGACCAACGTGAGCAAGTAATGCAGGGTATTCGTAAAAAAGTAGCTGATGATGCCTCTGATATTGGTGTTGAAATCGTTGACGTTCGCCTCAAGCGAGTAGATCTATTGGCTGAAATCAGTGACTCTGTTTACAGGCGGATGGAGGCGGAGCGTAAACGCGTCGCCAATGAGCTACGTTCCACAGGTGCTGCAGAGTCAGACAAGATTCGAGCTAATGCAGAGCGTCAGCGTGACACTATTTTGGCTGAAGCCTATCGTGAAGCGCAGAAAATTAAAGGTTCTGGTGATGCCACTGCTACTGCTTTGTATGCCGATGCATTTGGACGTGACCCGCAGTTCGCACAGTTCTATCAGAGTCTCCAGGCCTACCGAAGTTCCTTTAAAGATAAGAAGGACGTCATGGTGCTTGAGCCTAATGGTGAATTCTTTAAATTCATGCACAAAAAAAACTAAGAGTGAATATTTCAAATCATGAATCGCTGGTTACTTCCTGAGGATATTGCTGATGTTTTACCAGCCGAGGCTCGTAAAGTCGAGACTCTGCGTCGTGCTATTTTGGATTTGTATCAGTCCTATGGCTATGAGCTAGTTGCCCCTCCTATATTGGAGTTCTTAGATTCTTTGCTCACAGGTACTGGTTCAGATCTGAATTTACAAACATTTAAATTGGTCGATCAGTTGTCTGGCCGTACATTAGGCCTGCGTGCCGATATGACTCCGCAAGTTGCTCGTATTGATGCGCACTTACTCAATCGTAAAGGTGTAACCCGGCTTTGCTACGCAGGATCTGTTGCTCATGCGCGCACACCAGTAGGTAGCTCTGCTCGTGAAGAGTTGCAACTTGGCGCAGAGATTTATGGATGCGCTACTTGGGAAGCCGATTTCGAGGCCGTTACTTTACTGCTGCAAACTTTGCGTGTGGCAGGGCTAAATAAGATATATCTCGATCTTTCGCATGCGGGCGTGCTTGAAGGAATTCTGGATGGGCAAGTCAAGGAGAAGGGTGAGGTTGAGGCCCTGTATGGCTTGCTACAAAGCAAGGATCGACCACGTTTGGCGATCTGGGCTAAATCACTGCCAGCAAAATCTGCGCAAGCCCTAATGGCCCTTACTGAATTAAATGGCCCTTGTGCGCAAGTATTGGCTGGCGCTAGAAAGTCTTTGCCGAAACATCAATTGATTGATGAGGCCTTGGCTCAATTAGAAAACTTGGCTGCAGCAACTGATGCTCTCCCAGGCAACGTTGAGATCAGTATCGATCTGGCAGATTTGCGCGGATATCAATATCACAGTGGTGTGATGTTCGCAGCTTATGTTGATCAGTTGCCACAACCAATCGCTAGAGGTGGTAGATACGATCACGTTGGTCAAGCATTTGGACGCTCCCGTCCTGCTACTGGCTTTTCAATGGATTTATTGACTCTGGCCAACCTTACGCCTTTGGCGCAAAGACGGCCCGCTATCGTAGCGCCTTGGACTCTAGAGGCTGACCTAGCTAACAAGATTACCGAATTGCGCGATGCTGGTGAAGTGGTCATCCAAGCGCTTGGCGGTGATGACGTAGAAACCGCTGAATATCTTTGTGATCGTGAGTTAGTAAAGCAAAATAGCTCATGGGTAGTAAAAAAGAAGTAAACGCTTTATGAACAACACATTAATTCTGTAATTATCTTTTGGATTTCATTATGTCTTCAAAGCAACAAGCTCATGGTCGTAACGTCGTTGTCATTGGTACCCAGTGGGGTGACGAGGGCAAGGGCAAAGTAGTCGATTGGTTAACTGACCATGCTCAAGCGGTTGTGCGTTTTCAGGGTGGGCATAATGCTGGCCACACGCTGATTATTGGCGATAAAAAAACAATTTTGCGTCTGATTCCTTCTGGAATCATGCACAAGAACGTGATTTGTTATATTGGTAATGGTGTAGTGCTTTCTCCAGAAGCCCTCTTTAAAGAAATTGGTGAGTTGGAAGCTGCTGGACTAGATGTTCAATCTCGCTTAAAGATTTCTGAAGCAACAACGTTAATCTTGCCTTATCACGTTGCGATTGATCATGCCCGTGAGAAAAAGCGTGGCAATGCCAAGATTGGGACAACTGGTCGCGGTATCGGGCCAGCCTATGAAGATAAGGTAGCCCGACGTGCCCTACGCGTTCAAGATTTGTTTTATCCGGAAAAGTTTGCTGTGCAATTGCGTGAGAACTTGGAGTATCACAACTTCATGCTCACAAACTACTATGGAGCTGAGCCAGTTGACTACCAAAAGACTTTAGAAGAGGCCATGTCTTATGCAGGACGTATTAAGCCGATGGTGGTGGATGTCTCTAGTGCTTTGTATGCAGCAGAGCAAGCTGGCCAAAATTTGTTATTCGAAGGTGCGCAAGGCACTTTGTTGGACATTGATCATGGCACCTACCCGTACGTGACTTCCAGTAACTGTGTGGCTGGTAATGCTGCAGCAGGATCTGGCGTTGGCCCGGATTCACTGCAATATATTTTAGGTATTACTAAGGCCTACTGCACGCGTGTTGGCGCTGGCCCGTTTCCAAGTGAGTTGTATGACTTTGATAACCCAGCTAAGCAAGATCCAGTTGGCATCCGTTTAGCTGAGGTGGGCAAAGAGTTTGGTTCTGTCACCGGTCGTCCACGTCGGACTGGTTGGTTGGATGCCGCTGCACTGAAGCGTTCTATTCAGATCAACGGCCTATCTGGCTTGTGTATTACCAAGCTTGACGTGTTGGACGGCTTTGAGACTATTCGTCTTTGTGTGGGTTATACCCTCGATGGTCAAAAATTAGATGTATTACCGCGTGGCGCTGAAGCTGTTACGCATTGCGAACCAATTTATGAGGATTTCCCAGGTTGGAAGGGAACGACTTTTGGTATTCGTGAATGGGACAAACTCCCAATAGAGGCACAGAAGTTCCTGCGTCGTATCGAAGAAGTTGCAGGAAAGCCGATCGCCATGGTCTCAACAGGACCGGAGCGCGATGAAACGATTCTTCTACAACATCCATTCAAAGGTTAATTGATTACTTCCTTATTAACTTTTTATATTTAATTTACATATCAGCTTTGGGATTTAGAAATGACTGCACGTACACAATGTAATGGCCTTCAAGTGGCTACCCCGCTTTATCGTTTTATTGAAGACAAAGTCTTACCTGGCACTGGGATTAAAAGTGCAGACTTTTGGAAAGGTTTTGACGAGATCGTTAAAGATTTGAGTCCAAAAAATGAAGTATTACTAGCTAAGCGTGATCGCTTGCAATTGGATTTAGATAAATGGCATCAAGCCAACCCTGGTCCAATTAAAGATATGCCTGCTTACCGCAAGTACTTGAAGGAAATTGCCTATATTGATGATGTGCCTGCCAAAGTTTTGGCTAGCACTCAGAATGTGGATGACGAACTGGCTCTCCAAGCTGGTCCTCAGCTGGTTGTTCCAGTACTCAATGCACGCTATGCCTTAAATGCTGCAAATGCGCGTTGGGGCTCTTTATATGATGCCTTGTATGGCACAGATGTTATTTCTGAAGAAGATGGTGCTACCAAAGCGGGAGCCTACAACCCAATTCGTGGTGCTAAGGTAGTTGCCTATGCACGTCAGTTTTTGGATCAAGCAGCTCCTTTGGCTAAAGCCTCTTATAGCGATGTAGTTGCCTACACCGTGGTAGACAAAAAACTATCCGTGAAGTTAAAAGACGGCAGTACAGCGGGTTTGATTGATGAGAAACAGTTTGTTGGTTACCAAGGCGATGCCTCTACACCATCATCAATTTTATTGCGCAATCATGGTATTCATATTGATATCCAAATTGATAAGACTAAAACCATTGGTGCTTCTGATTTAGCGGGCGTAAATGATGTGGTGCTTGAAGCTGCGCTCTCAACCATTTTGGATCTAGAAGACTCAGTGGCAGTGGTTGACGCCGATGACAAGGTACTTGCTTATGAGAATTGGTTGGGCATCCTCAAAGGTACCTTGGTTGAAGAAGTTAGCAAAGGTGGCAAGACTTTTACTCGCACACTCAACCCAGATCGCAAATACTCTGCAGGCATTGGCGCTGTCAATGCTAAAGATGGCATTGTTACTTTGCATGGTCGATCACTTTTGTTTCTACGTAATGTTGGTCACTTGATGACTAACCCAGCTATCATTACTGGCGAAGGCAAGGAAATCTACGAAGGTATCTTAGATGCAGTCGTGACTGTGTTGATTGCCTTGTATGACATCAATCGCCCAGCGACTCAGACTATTGGTAATACGCGTAAAGGCTCGGTCTATATTGTTAAGCCAAAAATGCATAGCGCAGAAGAAGTGGCATTTGCTGGCGAGCTCTTTGGTCGGGTTGAGAAATTACTGGGTTTACCCGAGAACACAGTCAAATTGGGCATCATGGATGAAGAGCGCCGTATGAGCGTCAATATTAAAGCTGCCATTGCTGCAGCTGGTGCTCGCGTTGCCTTTATTAATACAGGATTCTTAGACCGCACTGGCGATGAAATGCATACCGGCATGTATGGCGGCGCTATGGTTCGCAAAGGTAGGATGAAGATTGCTAAGTGGTTCGGAGCTTATGAGCGCCGTAATGTGTTGGCAGGCTTAGATTGTGGCTTACGTGGTCGTGCACAGATTGGCAAGGGCATGTGGCCTGCTCCAGACCTCATGAAAGAAATGGTAGAGCAAAAAGGTGCACACCCTCAAGCTGGAGCCAATACCGCTTGGGTACCATCGCCTACTGCCGCCACTTTGCATGCAATGCACTATCACCAAGTCGATGTGGCAAAGATCCAAGAGGATATGGAGAAACAAGATACTGCAGCGGAGTATGAAGCCTTAACCGACGAGCTCTTAACTGTGCCAATTGCGCTGTATCCCGATTGGACTAAAGAGGAGATTCGCGAATCCCTCAATAATAATTGCCAAGGCATTCTGGGTTATGTAGTTCGCTGGATTGACCAAGGTGTTGGTTGCTCTAAGGTGCCTGATATTTATAACGTAGGTTTAATGGAAGATCGCGCAACATTACGTATTTCTAGTCAGCACATTGCCAACTGGTTACTGCACAAGTATGTCAGCAAACCCGAAGTAGAGGAAGCTTTGCAACGCATGGCTACTATTGTTGATAATCAAAATGCCGGCGATCCCTTATACAAGCCAATGATGCCAAACTATAAGGATTCATACGCCTTTCAAGCTGCAAGTGATCTGATCTTTAAGGGTCTTGAGCAGCCAAATGGATATACCGAACCCCTGCTGCATGCTTGGCGTTTGAAGGTCAAGCAGGCTCAAGCAAAATAATCGTTTGCTAGTTTCAATATGAAATGGATTTGTCGAGAGGCAAGTCCATTTTTCTATTTGCTAGAACTTACCTGAACTCCCGCCCATTCTATGCTTAGCTTTTTAAGCCTCTTCACCAAGCTCTCTAATACTCGTGGCAAAGAGCTAGGCTTTGTAGTCAATGACGGTGGTAGGGAGCTTGCAGGCTTTCAAGGTGGGGCGGGAGACTGTGTAGTTCGGGCAATTGCCATTGCTGCCGCATTGCCTTATATACAAGTCTACGAAGATCTTCGTGCTGCCAATGCAGCCTATGCTGATCAACGAAACGACAAGTTAGCTAGACAGCTAAATGCTAGGGGTGCTTCACCGCGTAACGGCAATCATCGCAATGTATTTCATGACTACATCGTGGGTCATGGGTTTGATTGGGTGCCGACTATGCAGGTTGGTGCTGGCTGTAAAGTCCACTTACTAGCAAGTGAACTACCTACAGGAAGGCTGATTGTGAAAGTCTCTAAGCACTTAACTGCTGTAGTTGATGGTGTTATTCAGGATACTCATAACCCGTCTCGGGGTGGGTCACGCTGTGTTTATGGCTATTACATTCAGCGTTAGAGACACTTTTTAAAAGAAAAAGCCTCCAAAATACGGAGGCTTATCTCTTAAAATATGACCAAAAATGGCCAAAAACAGAGCTAAATCAGCTATAAATTACCAATTTCCGCTATTTTTACGTGATTTATGCTCCATTACTTTGGCTTCGCTAAAAGCGGCTGCCAATAATAAGACAAAATCTTTAATCGCTAATAGAGGCTTAATGCTGAAAACGGGTGTTTGTTGAAACTGTACTGAGTTTGAATGTGCCATGGTGAGCTCCTTAAGGGTTAACCCTAATGATACACCTTATAATTGGAAATTGCAGCAGTTGCCTATAAAACCCGCCCTTACTAGGCAGCGCTCTCAATCAAGCAAGACTAGGCTAAGTTTCGATACCCTCGGTTGATAATGTTCTATCCCTAATTTGATATAAAGAAACCATTGACCGAGCATCACATGCCAGGCGGCAAGAAGAAGGAATACTTTTTTTTATTCTCCTTGGCCGGAATTCAGTTCACTCACATCTTGGACTTCATGATCATGATGCCCTTGGGCCCCGAATTTATTCGCGAGCTCAATATCAATACCCATGAGTTCGGGCTATTACTTTCTTCCTATACTTTTGCTGCCGCCATCGCCGGTATCTTTGCCACCTATTTTGTAGATCGTTTTGAGAGGCGAGTACTGCTTTTGTGTTTGTATGCCTGTTTCATTATTGCTACCTTAGTTTGTGGTTTGGCCCCTGATTACCATTCCCTTTTTATTGCTCGGGCGTTTGCAGGTGCATTTGGCGGCATCTTGGGTTCACTGGTGCAAACCATCATTGCGGACTCTATTCCGTTTGAGCGCAGAGGCAAGGCTTTGGGTACAGTGATGTCTGCTTTCTCGGTATCTACTGTGGCAGGAGTTCCTCTCAGTCTATTGTTGGCTCATAATATTCCGGCCTTAGGTTGGCGAGCACCATTCTTTTTTATTGCTTTGATATCCAGCCTCATTATGTATTTGGGTTATCGCAATATCCCCAAGATCTCTGGTCACCTACAGCATTCCCACGAGGGCAGTCGCCTCACTCAAATCTGGAATATCTTTGTCGCTCACCAACATCTACGCGCATTCTTTTTTATAGCGCTGATTATGTTGACTGGATTTTCCGTCATTCCGTATATTGCGCTCTATCTCACCTCTAATGTAGGGGTTGATAACTCCTATATTTCTTTGATCTACCTTTGCGGCGGTATTGCTACACTCATGAGCTCTCGTCTGATTGGCCATATGGCTGATCGTTATGGCAAGGTCGAGGTATTTAGGGTGCTGGCATTAATCAGCTTGGTTCCATTATTGGTGACGACTAATTTGATACCGGCACCGCTTTGGCTAGTATTGATTAACTCAACTGCATTTTTTGTCTTAGTATCAGGTCGTATGATTCCGGCGATGGCGATCGTCAGTCAAGTGGTGGATGCCAAAATTCGGGGCACCTTTATGAGCTTGGTGGGCTCAGTCCAAATGTTAGCGTCGGGACTTGCTTCAGTTATTGCTGGCATGGTAGTAACCATTGGTGCTGATGGAAAAATGGAGCACTACAACCTAGTTGGTTATGGAGCAGCCTTATGTGGCTTGCTTACTTTCTGCTTGGTAGGCTATATTCACACTGATAAACAAACGCAGTAAATCTAATTTATTTGAAAAGAAAGATTGTGATGATTCCATTTAAGAGACCAGATGGCACCTCAGTAGAGGCTTATTTAATTGAGCCGGCCAACCCGACAAATGCTCCGGGTGTGGTGGTGATTCAAGAGTGGTGGGGTCTTGATGATGAGATTAAGAATGTTGCTAAGCGTTTAGCAGAAGCAGGTTACCGCGCTTTAGTGCCTGACCTCTATCGGGGCAAATTAGCCTTAGAGGCAAATGAAGCTGAGCACCTCATGAATGACTTGAACTTTGGTGATGCTGCGAGTCAAGATATTCGTGGTGCTGTTCAGTACCTCAAAGAAACTGGGAGTGCCAAAGTGGCTGTGACTGGATTTTGTATGGGTGGAGCACTCACAGTTCTGTCAGCTGGCCTTGTTCCAGAGTGCGATGCAACGGTGGTTTGGTATGGCTACCCTCCATTAGAGTACGTTGATGCGCAGGCCATTAAAATGCCGATGTTGGCCCATTGGGCTCTGCAAGATGAATTTTTCTCTATTGCTGGAGTGGATCAACTTGAGGAGAAGTTGAAAGCCGCTGGAGTTCATTATGATTTCCAGCGCTATGACGCTAAACATGCTTTTGCAAATCCAAAATCAGATGCTAGGGGGCTGCCACCATTGCAATACAACTCCGCCGCTGCAGATTTAGCTTGGGATCGCACGATGACTTTCTTAAAAGCCCAGCTAACTCGATAGGCACTTTACTTACAGATCTATCCTATGCATCTTTTTGCCGAAAACCTCGCCGTTGAACTTTCTTCTTATTACCGCAATCTTGCATTGGGGCATGGGGTGATTCCTAAGGTCTTCACCCTGGTCAATGGAGAGGGGAGTCAATACCTCTTTTTTATTGATGATCTGCATATGGCGCAAGATGAGGAAAATCAATTTTTAGCTTATATAGTTCAAGATCACGAGGCAGTTTGCTATGCCAGGGGTACTCTGGTCATTCTAGACAAGTCCCAGCAGTTGATTGAATTTGCTGTAATTGATCAAGAGGATCTTCAGGCCATTGTCTGCTCTGCCCAATTAACTCGAGATATCGAAGATAAGCCGGTTGGGTTAACAGAATTTGAAAAGATCCTAGCTCCCAAAAAGACAATCTTCTTTAGTGGACTCTTTGACTCTATTAAGTTGTCAGAGGATAGGGTTGAAGAGTTTGAAGTTCTTTGGGATGAAATGAAGCCCAAGATTTTGCATCGCTCTATGGGGCTCTAGTTCTTCGATATGACGCCAGCACAACAGCGAGAATTTTTTTCATGACTGACGAGCCTAACTTAAAGTATTCGGAGAGTTTGCATTCCTATAAAGTCCTTGATGACAAGAAGTTCAAGCATCGCAATGAGACTGAGGAAGAGGTTCGAATCAATTTAGCTGCAGCCTATCGTATCGCTGCGATGAAGGGATGGGATGATGGTATTTATACCCATATTTCAGCTTCTATTCCAGGCGAAGAGGGCGCCTATCTCATCAATCAATTTGGTTTGCGCTTTGACGAAGTATTTCCAGAAAATTTAGTCAAGGTGAATCTTCAAGGAGAAATCATTTCAGGCCAAGGGCCAGTCAACAAATCTGGTTTTGTTATTCATGGAGCGGTACATGCGGCTAGACCTGATGCGGCATGTGTATTGCATCTGCATGTTGATTCCGTCATTGCTGTCTCCGCACGAAAGCAAGGTTTACTACCACTATCGCAGCATGCCTTACGCTTCTATAGTGATATTGAAAGGCATTGCTATCAAGGGCTAGCTTTATCAGCGTCTGAACAATTAGGACTCATATCGGCTCTTGGGGATAAAAAAGCTTTACTGTTAGAAAACCACGGCAGCATCATCTGTGGAGTCAGTATTCAGCAGGCATTTTATTTGATGGACGTATTAGATAAGGCCTGCAAAATTCAGATATTGGCAGGTGAGGTAGAGGGGTTAATATTTCCCGATCCAGCAATTTGCAGAATGACTTATGAGCAGTTATGCAGTGATGGTGATGAGGAAGGTCAGATTGAGTGGCCAGCTTATCTAGGTTTATTAAAAAATAGTGAATAGGAGATATCTATGCCATTAATTCAAGTTCAATTATTTGAGGGCCGTAGTGATGAGGTCAAGCGCGAATACGCGAAGGCAATTACGGAAGCAGCGGTCAAAATTATGGGATGCAGTGCTGAATCAGTAGATATTATTTATCAAGACGTTAAGAAATCAGATTGGGCGACTGCAGGCAAGTTATGGAGTGATTAATATTTCCGTATTAATGAGTGGTCTCGATCTGGCATTGAAAATGGGGCTTGTATTTAAGGCAGACGCCCCCATATAGACTTTATGTGTTTTTATGGAGAAACGCTCAGTTTTCTCTACATTGGCCTTGTATTTTTGGGTACAGAGCGCCGTTAAACCTTGTTTGGTGCCCAGGAAGGGACTCGAACCCCCACAACCTTACGATCGCCAGCACCTGAAGCTGGTGCGTCTACCAATTTCGCCACCTGGGCATGCCGTTATTATAAAGGTATGTGTCTTCTGGCCCATCTCTTAACTTATTTTGGTCTTTCACCCTTCAGACTTGATGGTTTGATACAGTAGGCTAATTCAGAATTTTCATTGAAATATAAGGCATGTATTGCCGAAGGAATTAAATGCGTAAAGCAAAAAACTTGGTGCCACGAGAGGCTGACCGCTTAGGTACAGTCCAAGGTCACCGAGATGGATTTGGATTTGTCATACCAGATGACGGTGGTGAAGATATTTTTCTTTCTGAAAGAGAAATGTCCCGCGTCATGCACGCAGATAGGGTAAATGTCAGAGTATTAGGAACAGATCGGCGTGGTCGTCCAGAAGGTCAGATCGTCGATGTCATTTTGCACGCCAATAAAGTAGTTATTGGGCGCCTCTTAAATGAGAGCGGTGTTTTGATTGTTGCGCCGGAAGACAAGCGCATTGGTCACGATATTTTGATTCCACCAAAAGGCCAGGGTAATGCCAAATTAGGTCAGGTCGTCAGTGTTGAGATCATTGACTATCCAGATAGCTACCGTCAAGCCGTTGGTCGTGTTGTCGAGGTGCTAGGTGAAATCGATGATCCTGGTATGGAAATCGAAATCGCTGTCCGTAAATATGGCGTGCCCCACGAATTCTCAGCGGCTGCAAAAAAAGAAGCAGATGCCTTACCAGATAGCGTTCAGCAATCCGATCTAGAAGGTCGCGTGGATTTACGCGACGTTCCTTTAGTTACTATTGATGGTGCTGACGCTCGCGACTTTGATGATGCGGTGTATTGCGAACCAGTGATGTACGGCAAGAGTAAGGCTTGGCGTTTAATTGTCGCAATTGCCGATGTATCTCATTACGTAAAGCCGGGACATCCTTTGGATGACGAAGGACTTCTGCGTGCGACCTCAGTGTATTTCCCGAGACGGGTAATACCTATGCTGCCTGAGAAGATCTCGAATGGCCTTTGTTCATTAAACCCTGATGTTGATCGTTTGTGCATGGTGTGTGATTCGGTAGTGGATCAAAGTGGAATAGTCTTGGCTTACCAGTTCTATCCAGCGGTGATGCATTCTGCGCAGCGCTTTACATACGATACGGTCTGGGAGATTCTCTCTAACAGCAAAGGACCTGAAGCGACACGTTTTGCCCAGTTTAGACCCCTACTGACTAATCTCTACTCCCTATACAAAATTTTGTTAGACGCACGTCATAAGCGTGGTGCTATTGAATTTGAAACTACCGAAACCCAAATTATTAGCAATGAGTTGGGTAAGATTTTGCGTATTGAACCCCGTCTACGTAACGACGCACATCGCTTGATTGAAGAGTGTATGTTGACAGCAAACGTCTGCGCAGCTGATTTCATTGATAAAAATAAGCATCTCAGTCTCTACCGCGTTCATGGTGAACCTTCAGAGGAGAAGCTGATGACTTTGCGTCAAGTCTTGCGTACCTCTGGCTTGTCATTAGGTGGCGGTGAAAAGCCAAAACCAAAAGACTATGCCAAGCTCATGCGTGAAATCAAAGAGCGTCCCGATGCAAATATGCTTCAGTCAGTTGTTTTGCGTTCTATGCAGCAGGCAATGTACCAGCCTGATAACGAAGGTCACTTTGGTCTTGCGTATCCCGCATACTCACATTTCACAAGTCCGATTCGTCGTTATCCTGACCTCTTAACTCATCGCGTTATCAAAGCAATCCTTACTAAGAAACCTTACACACCAGTATTGCCCCCAATGGTTCCGTTAAATCTCACTTTGCCACGCAAAGGTAAAGGTCGCGAAAATGCCGTGAATGCCAAGAAGTCTCATAGCGATGCTAAAGAGGCTGCAGCTAATGGTACGCGTTCACCTAAATTGCCTAAGGGCGCTAATGCGGCAATGCCTATTTGGGGTCAACTTGGCGTGCATTGCTCATCTAATGAGCGCCGTGCAGATGAGGCATCTCGTGATGTAGAGGCTTGGCTCAAGTGCTATTACATGCGCGATCATTTGGGCCAAGAATATGCTGGCACAGTTACTGGGGTCGCTACATTTGGTTTATTCATACAACTGGAAAATCTCTTTGTTGAGGGAATGATCCATGTAACTGAATTGGGCGGTGATTATTTCCAGTACGATGAAGCCCGTCAAGAGTTGCGTGGTGAGAGAACTGGCATTCGATATCGCTTAGGTGATCGGGTTCACGTTTTAGTCAGTCGAGTGGACTTAGACGCTCGTAAAATTGAGTTTAGTCTAGTGAAGTCTGTTGGCTTAGAGCCAGGTGGCACCACCAATCGCCGTCAAATTGTATTAGCTAGCGATACCGGTAGGCCCAATAAAAAAGCCTCCCCTAAAAAAGGCCGCCCTGGTAGCAAAGAGCCGCAAAAGCATTCTGGTGTAAATGTAAATGCCGCTAAATCTGCTGGTAACCTTGGCGCAAATCAATCTAAGAGTCAAACTGGGCGCACTGCAAGTAAAGTTGCAAAGTCTGGGAAGCCCACTAGACCCGCTGGAAAACCTGCAGGCACAAAACCACCTGTTCGGAGTACTAAAGCGCGTCGTAAATAAGTATCAATATAAGATCGAGATAAGTAAAAATGAAGCAAATATTAGTTGGTTTTCATGCAGTTCAAGCGCGCTTACGAGTAGATGCAGCAAGTCTGAAGTCGGTTTATTTTGATCCCAGTCGACGAGATCGCCGTATGGGTGATTTTCTTAAACAAGCTGAAGAAATTCTAGGCGAAAGATTGCATGCCGCTGATGCTGAACGTCTTC